>NZ_JAKUSO010000080.1:0-12206 GCF_022449305.1 Oceanibaculum sp.
GGATCGGCGTGCGGCGCGAACTGATGCTGATGGCGCATGCCGCGAAGGAATGCCTGGTCACCGCTGAGGAGATCGTCGAGGGCGATCTGCTGGCCGACGAGGCAACGGCGGCCGGCACCATCCCCGGCCTCTATGTCACCGCCATCGCGGAGGCGAAGGAGGGCGCCTGGCCGGTTGGCCTTGGCGGCGCCTATCCCGCCGATGCCGCGCATATCGCGGATTATTACGAACAGGCACGCAGCGACGAGGGCTTCCAGAGCTATCTCGCGCAGCATGTGCTGACCCGTAACGCGGCGGAGTGACCCCGATGACTGACTGCAAGCCCGAGGAACTGCTGATCTCCTTCATCGCCGACAGGCTGGCGGGACTGCGCCATGTCGCGGTCGGCAATTCCTCCCCGATTCCAGGTGCCGCCGCCCTGCTGGCGCGTGCCCGCTCCAACGGCATGCTGCGCGTCTCTCTGCTCGGCAGCCGCAAGCACACCGCCTTCACCGATGGCGGCAAGGAGCTGTTTGACTGCGCCGCCGAGGGCCGTATCGACGCCTTCTTCCTGGGCGGCGGGCAGATCGACGGCGAGGCCAACATCAACCTGGTCGGCATCGGCGACTATCCGCAGACCAAGGTGCGTTTCCCCGGCTCCTTCGGCTCGGCCTATCTCTATTTCCTGGTGCCGCAGGTGATTCTGTTCCGCGAGGAACATACCGACCGCGTGCTGGTGCCGAAGGTGGACTTCATCAGCGCGCCGGGCACCAGCCCCGCCAATGTCTATCGGCCGGGCGGGCCGAAGATGCTGGTCACCGGGCGCTGCATCTTCGACTTCGACAAGGACCGGAAACGCTTCAGCCTGCGCAGCGTGCATCCGGGCCATACGGTCGAGGAAATCCGCGAGAATACCGGCTTCGACTATGACGAGCCGGCGAGCGTGCCGGAGACGCCGATCCCCGATGCCGGGACGCTGGCGCTGCTGCGCGGGCGCATCGGGCAGGAGATCGCCGAGACCTATCCCGCCTTCGCGTCGCGTGTCTTCGACATCGCCGCCTGATTTTCATTTCTGGGAGAACGAATGATGGCGGATACCGCCGCGAATCCGGCCGGCGGCGCTTTTGGCGCGCTGAACGGCCTGAAGGTGATCGACCTGACCCGCGTGCTGGGCGGCCCCTACGGCACCCAGATCCTGGGCGACCATGGCGCGGAGATCGTGAAGATCGAGCCGCCACAGGGCGACGAGGTGCGCGACTGGGGCCCGCCCTTCCTGGAGGGCGACGCCTCCTACTTCATCGGCGTGAACCGCAACAAGCGGTCGCTAGGCCTTGATCTCTCCAAGCCGGAGGGGCGGGAGGTGCTGTTGCGCCTGCTCGACGGTGCCGATGTGCTGATCGAGAACTACAAGCCCGGCACCATGGAGCGCTGGGGCATCGGCTATGAGGAGGTGCTGTCGAAGCGCTTCCCGAAGCTGATCCATTGCCGCATCAGCGGCTTCGGCGGCGACGGCCCGCTGGGCGGCTTTCCCGGCTATGACGCGGTCATCCAGGCGATGGCCGGCATGTTCTCGATCAACGGCACGCCGGAGGCCGGGCCGACCCGCATGGGCACGCCGCTGGTCGATCTCGGCACCGGGCTCTATTCGGCCATCGCCATCCTGATGGCGCTGTTCGAGCGCCAGCGTTCCGGCAAGGGCCAGTATATCGACATGACGCTGTATGATTCGGCGGTGGCGCTGCTGCATCCGCAGGCGGCCAACTACTTCCTGTCGGGCAAGACCCCGGTGCTGACCGGCAGCGAGCATCCGAACATCACGCCCTACGACAAGTTCGCCACCAGCACCGGCGAGATTTTCCTCGCCATCGGCAATAACCGCGCCTTCGAGCGGTTCTGCACCGAGATCGGCCGCCCGGACCTGCCCGCCGATCCGCGCTTTACCAGCAATGGCGAGCGCACCATCAACCGTCCGGCGCTGCGCGCGGAGCTGGAAAAGGCGATGGCGGATATGGACGGCAAGGCGCTGTGCGAGCGGCTGCTGGCGGTCGGCGTGCCGGCCGGGCCTGTCATGAACATCGCCGAGGTGTTTGCAGCGGAACACACCCAGCATCGCCGCATGGACGAGACGCTGGGCGCCTATCGCGGCACCGGCATCCCGATCAAGTTCAGCCGCACGCCGGGCAGCGTGCGCCGCACCCCGCCGAAATTCGCCCAGCACAGCGACGAGATCCTGGCCGAGGCCGGCTTCTCCGCCGAGGAAGTCGCCTCGCTGAAGCAGGGCGATGTGGTGGTCACCAAGCGCCGGCAATAGGGGCTTTCTTTTTTCGTCACCCTCGGGCTTGACCCGAGGGTCCAGAGAGGCGGCGCCGTTCGCTGGATGGTCGGATCAAGTCCGACCATGACGATTTTTGGATAAGAAACGATAAAAGACAGGGAAGGACCGCCATGAAGATCGTCGAGCTGAAGGCCTATCCGATCTCTTTCAAGGTGCCGGAGGGGGCGAATGTCTCGCTCGGCATCGGCCGCACGGTGAAGCGCGACGCGGTGATCGTAAAGATCGTCACCGAGGACGGCATCACCGGCTGGGGCGAGGCGCATGCCGCCCGCGCGCCGGGTGCCGTGGCGCAGCTTGCCAACACCACGCTGCGCCAGCTCGTGGTCGGGCAGGATGCCGGCGATATTGTCGGCCTGTGGAACCGCATGTACCGCATGCAGCTCGCCAGCCACGGCATGGGGGCGGGCGCCGCCATCGCGATGAGCGGCATCGACATGGCGCTGTGGGACATCAAGGGCAAGGCGGCGGGCTGGCCGCTCTACCGGCTGCTGGGCGGCTCCGCGAAGCCGATGCCAGCCTATGCCGGCGGCATCTCGCTGGGTTTCCAGGAGCCGGCAAAGCTGGTGGAGGAGGCGCAATCCTATGTCGCGCAGGGCTACAGGGCGCTGAAGCTGCGCATCGGCGATAGTGTGGCGCGCGATCTGGAGCGGGTGCGCGCCGTGCGCAAGGCGCTGGGCGAGGGCATCGACATCCTGACCGACGCCAACACCAACTACACACTGGCCGATGCGCGCAACGCCTATCCGGGTCTGGACGAGTGCCGTGTCGGCTGGCTGGAGGAACCCTTCCCCTCGCCGGATGACCGCAGCTACGAGATCGCCGCGGGCTATGGCCGTACGCCGCTGGCGGCGGGCGAGAACCACTATACCCGCTTCGACTTCAACCGGCTGATCGAGCGCAAGGTGATCAACATCTTCCAGCCTGACCTGTCGAAGACCGGCGGCATCACCGAGGGGCTGCGCATCGCGCACATGGCCTCGGCCTGGAAGATTTCGGTGCACCCGCACACCTCGGTCACGGGGCTCAACATGGCGGCCTCGCTGCATTTCCTGGCCGCCATCGACAACCCCGGCTATTTCGAGGCCGATCTGTCGAAGGGCAATGTGTTCCGTGACCAGCTGTGCAGCCCGGCCTACAGCATTTCAGCCGACGGCACGGTCATGCCGCCGGAGGCGCCCGGCCTCGGCATTGAGGTGGACGAGGCGGTGCTGGCCGCCCACCCCGTCATCGACGGGGCGGGGTATGTGTGATTAAGCATCAGAAAAGATTCTGAAATTAGCATTAACGCTCAATTGTCATTGCCGGGCTTGACCCGGCAATCCAGGGGCCAAGGCCTGAGACGTTACAGGCAAAGCGACGCTCCTGGACCCCCGGGTCAAGCCCGGGGGTGACATGAGAATGTACTTTCTGAAATCCACCCATGCCCTTCGAGACGCCTGCTCATGCAGGCTCCTCAGGGCGAGGGGAGCATGGGATAGCCGGCGGCGCATCTTCGTGACCTCATGCTGAGGAGGTCGCGCCCGGTTCAGGGCGCGACCGTCTCGAAGCATAGGGCGGCGTGCGCCCGGTCTTTACCCCGCCGTCTTCGCCGACAGGCCCAGCAGGGCGCGGCGGCGGAGCCACAGGCTGGGGCGGTAGCGGTCCTCCCCGGTCAGTGCCTGCAACTGTTCCAGCACGCGCAGCGTCGCCCTGGTCCCCATGGCATCGACCATGGCCAGCGGCCCCTGCGGATAGTTCAGACCCAGCGTCATGGCGAGGTCGATCTCCTCCGGGCTGGCGAGGCCGACCTGCGCCATCTCGCAGGACAGGTTGCCGATCATGGCGCGCAGGCGCTGGGCGATGAAGCCCGGCGAATCCTTGATAGCGGTGACCTTGCAGCCATCCTTCGCCAGCAGCGCCGCCACGGAATCGCGGGCGGCGGCATCGGCCCCCGGCGCGGTCATGATGGTGATGCGCTTCGAGATGTCGGCGCTGAGGTCGATGGCCACCAGCCGGCGGTGATCGGCGCCGGTGCGCACGGCGACGCTGGTCGCGTCCTCGCCGACGGGGGCGCAGAGGATGGGGCTCGATCCATCGTCCGACGCGGTGATCTTCACGCCGAGGCCGCCAAGGAACTTCTCCAGCGCGGCATCCGGCTCGGCCAGGCTGACGGTGGCGGCGGGGGCCGCATCCGTCACGTGATCCGGGCTCGGCGCGTCGAGA
Organism: Oceanibaculum sp.; assembly: GCF_022449305.1. Classification (NCBI taxonomy): domain Bacteria; kingdom Pseudomonadati; phylum Pseudomonadota; class Alphaproteobacteria; order Rhodospirillales; family Oceanibaculaceae; genus Oceanibaculum; species Oceanibaculum sp. The sequence continues at coordinate 4,517 of NZ_JAKUSO010000080.1, forward strand.
ACATTTCCTTTATCGTCATAGCGATAATGGCCGGCCTTCGTCTTGCGCCCCAGCCGGCCCGCCTCGTACAGCGCCTTGTGCAGCGGCACCGTCTTCAGGCGCGGATCGTGCAGATAGCCCTCATAGACGATCATGCTGACCGGATAGTTCACATCGATGCCGGTCAGGTCCATCAGCTCGCACGGTCCCATGCGGAAGCCGCAGCAATCCTTCATCACCGCATCGATCTGTGCCGGCGTCGCCACTCCTTCATGGATCAGCCGCATGCCCTCGGTGGTGTAGGCGCGCCCGCCCATATTGACGAGGAAGCCCGGCGCGTCCTGCACGGTGACCGGCGTGCGGCCCATGCGCTTGCCCAGCTCGGCCAGCGCCACGGCGACATCATCGGCGGTTTCCGGCCCCTTGATGATCTCCACCAGCTTCATCAGCGGCACGGGATTGAAGAAATGCATGCCGGCCACGCGCTGCGGCTTCGCGCAGTTGCGCGCGATGGCGGCAATCGGCAGGGAGGAGGTGTTGGAGGCGAGGATCGCATCCTCCGCCACATGCTTTTCCAGCTCGGCGAAGATGCTGCGCTTCAGATCCAGATCCTCGAACACCGCCTCGACCACCACCGGGCAGTTGCCCAGATCGGCAAGGGCAGGGGCGATGGAGAGGCTTGCCTTCATGCCGGCGACGGCATCGGCTTCAAGCCGGCCCTTCTCGACCAGCCGGTCCAGCCGCCCGAAGATCAGGTCGCGACCGGCCTCCGCACCGCCCGGCTTGGCGTCGTGCAGAACGACCTTGCAGCCGCCCTCCAGTGCCACCTGGGCAATGCCCTGGCCCATCGCGCCGGCGCCGACGACGCCGACCGCGAATCCCTCGGCTTTCACATCCATGATCGCCGCCTCCTCAGACCCGTTCGATGATGGTGGCGATGCCCTGGCCGACGCCGATGCACATGGTGCACAGCGCGTAGCGGCCGCCGGTATCGTGCAGCTGCTGCGCCGCCGTCAGCAGCAGGCGGGCACCGCTGGCGCCCAGCGGATGGCCCAGCGCGATGGCGCCGCCATTCGGGTTCACGCGGGGATCGTCATCGGCGATGCCAAGCATGCGGGTGGTGGCCAGCGCCTGCGCGGCGAAGGCCTCGTTCAGCTCGATCACATCCATCTGGTCGATGGTCAGGCCGGCCAGCTTCAGCACCTTCTCCGAGGCCGGGGCTGGACCGATGCCCATGATGCGCGGCTCCACGCCGGCGACGGCGGCGGCCACGATGCGGGCGCGCGGCGTCAGCCCGTGGCGCTTCGCGGCTTCTTCCGACGCGACGATGATCGCGGCAGCGCCGTCATTCACGCCCGACGCATTACCGGCAGTCACCGTTCCGCCTTCCTTGCGGAACGGGGTGGACAGCTTCGCCAGCTGCTCGATGGTGGTGTCGCCGCGCGGATGCTCGTCCTGGTCCACCACGATGGGGTCGCCCTTGCGGCGCGGGATGGTGACGGCGACGATCTCCTTCGCCAGCCGGCCATTGGCCTGCGCGGCAGCGGCCTTGTGCTGGCTGCGCAGCGCGAAGGCGTCCTGGTCCTCGCGGCTGACCTGGAACTGCTCGGCCACATTCTCGGCGGTTTCCGGCATCTGGTCGATGCCGTACTGCTTCTGCATGATCGGGTTCACGAAGCGCCAGCCGATGGTGGTGTCGTAGATCTCCGCCTTGCGCGAGAAGGCGCTGTCCGCCTTCGGCATGACGAAGGGTGCGCGCGACATGCTCTCCACGCCGCCGGACAGCATCAGCGACGTCTCGCCGGCCCGGATCGCGCGGGCGGCCTGCACCGTGGCCTCCATGCCGGAGCCGCACAGCCGGTTCACCGTGGCGCCCGGCACCTCGACCGGCAGGCCCGCCAGCAGCAGCGCCATGCGCGCGACATTGCGGTTATCCTCGCCGGCCTGGTTCACGCAGCCATAGAGCACATCGTCCAGCGCGGCCCAGTCCACCGAAGTATTGCGCTCCATCAGCGCCTTGATCGGAACGGTCGCCAGATCGTCGGCGCGCACGGCGGACAGGCTGCCGCCAAAGCGGCCGATCGGCGTGCGGATGGCGTCGCAGATGAAAGCCTCGGTCATCGTTTCCCCCATGGTTTGGATAGGTTGCTCCCAGAGTGCGATCACATTGAATGCGGTCGCTTTAGGGACGCATTCAATGTGTGAATCGCCCTCTGATAACTTGAATAGAGACGGATTCACGCTTCAGGTCGAGGCACGGCTTGCCACGACCTGAAGCGATCCGGCTCTAGCATTGCCGGGGAAGCTTGCACACCCTATGATCCGGGTCAATTCTGCAAAACCACATTCCGCCCAGCAAAACTGGGGATGTAAACAAAGGAGGAAAGCAATGTCCGAGACGGCCCAGCCGGAGGTAATCGTCGAGCGCCCGGAAGACGGCATCGCCGTTGTGCGCATCAACCGCCCGGCGGTGCGCAACGCGCTGAACATCGCCACCCGCAAGACGCTGGCCGAGGAATTCGCCAAGCTGTCCGAGGATAGCAGCGTGCGCGCCATCGTGCTGACCGGCAATGAGGAGGCCTTCGCCGCCGGCGCCGATCTGCGCGAGTTCGTCGAGGCCTCTCCCATCGACCTGCTGACCCGCCATACCGAGCGGCTGTGGCGCGTGATCTCCTCGACCCCGCAGCCGGTAATCGCCGCCATCAACGGCTTCGCGCTGGGCGGCGGGCTGGAGCTGGCGATGCATGCCGACATCATCGTGGCGGGCGAGGGCGCCAAGCTGGGCCAGCCGGAGGTGCGCGTCGGCATCATGCCGGGGGCGGGCGGAACGCAGCGCCTGACGCGCGCGGTCGGCAAGTTCCACGCCATGAAGCTGTGCCTGACCGGCCGGCCCATCGACGCCGCCGAGGCATTCCAGATCGGCCTTATCAGCACGCTGGTTGCCGACGATCAGGTGATGGAGACGGCGCTGAAGATGGCGCGTGACCTCGCCTCGCTGCCGCCGCTCGCCGTGCAGCAGATCAAGGAAGTCATCGTGGCCGGCGAGGACAGCTCGCTGGAGACCGGCCTGATGCTGGAGCGCAAGGCGATGCAGATGCTGTTCGCCAGCAAGGACAAGAATGAGGGCATGCAGGCCTTCTTCGAAAAGCGCAAGCCGGCCTATACGGGCGAGTAACGGCGTCGGCGAGGCCCGGCATTCGTGCCGGGCCAGCCATGCGCGGAATTTCCGCACTCCGGGATTGACGCGCCCATGGGGAAGCTGGCTAGACTGCAAAAGCAGTCAGCGCTCTTGACTTTTCGCGGTCACGGGCTAGCCGGCTCGTTTTTTGCTGCTTTCCAGAGGCCGGCCCCAAGCCCTTCGTGCCGAATTCCGCGAGCGCCCGCGACATCGCGCATCATCTGCATCCCTACACCAATCTGAAGGTGCATGAGACGGAAGGTCCGCTGGTCATCACCGGTGGCAAGGGCGTCCATGTCTTCGACGAGGACGGCAAGGACTATATCGAGGCGATGGCCGGCCTGTGGTCGGTGTCGCTGGGCTTCAACCAGCAGCGTCTGGTCGATGCCGCGATCAAGCAGATGAAGGAGCTGCCCTACTACCATACCTTCACGCACAAGTCGCACCTGCCCTCCATCGACCTTGCGGAGAAGCTGAAGTCGGTCGCCCCGGTGGAGATGTCGAAGGTGATCTTCCAGAACTCCGGTTCGGAAGCCAACGACACCGTCGTGAAGCTGATCTGGTACTTCTGGAACGCCCAGAACAAGCCGGAGAAGAAGAAGATCATCTCGCGCATCAAGGGCTATCACGGCGTCACCGTCGCCTCGGCCAGCCTGACCGGCCTGCCGAACAACCACCGCGACTTTGACCTGCCGATCGCCAACATCCTGCATGCCGACTGCCCGCATTATTACCGCTTCGGCCTTGAGGGCGAGAGCGAGGAAGAGTTCGCCACCCGCATGGCGGACAATCTGGAGAAGCTGATCCTCAAGGAGGGGCCGGAGACGGTCGGCGCCTTCATCGCCGAGCCGATCATGGGCGCCGGCGGCGTCATCGTGCCGCCGAAGACCTATTTCGAGAAGATCCAGGCCGTGCTGAAGAAGTACGACGTGCTGTTCTGCGCCGACGAGGTGATCTGCGGCTTCTGGCGCACCGGCAATTACTGGGGCAGCCAGACCTTCGGCATGAAGCCGGATATCCTGTCCTGCGCCAAGGCGCTGTCCTCCTCCTACCTGCCGATCTCGGCGGTGATGGTAAATGAGCGCGTCTATCAGGCCTGCGTGACCGAGTCCGAGAAGATCGGCGTGTTCGGCCATGGCTACACCTATTCCGGCCATCCGGTCGCGGCCGCGGTCGCGCTGGAGACGCTGAAGATCTATGAGGAGCGCGACATCGGCGCGCATGTCGGCAAGGTCGGCCCGCTGCTGCAGAAGGGCATCGCCGGTTTCGCCAGCCATCCGCTGATCGGCGAGGTGCGCGGCACCGGCCTGATCGGCGCCATGGAATTGGTGCAGGACAAGAAGACCCGCGCCGCCTTCGACCCGAAGCTGGGTGTGGGCGCCAAGTTCGCCAAGATCGCGCAGAAGAACGGCCTGATCGTCCGCGCCATCGGCGATTCGGTCGCCTTCTGCCCGCCGCTCATCATCACCGAGCAGGAGATGAGCGACATGCTGTCGCGCTACACCAAGTCGCGGGCCGAGGTGGCCGCAATGCTGAAGGCCGACGGCATCGCCTTTGGCTGATCGCCGCGATCATTAGACGACGCGAAGGCCGCCTCCCCGGAGGCGGCCTTTTCGTTTGCCCGTTCCGCTGCCGCGACATTCCGCGCGGATGACCGGTGCGCGTTTCGATAGTATAAGCTCGGCAAAAAACCGGATTGTCGCCATGGACTATCAGAGTTTCTTTGCCGACCGCATCGCGCAGCTGAAGGCCGAGGGGCGCTATCGCGTCTTCGCCGATCTGGAGCGCCAGGCCGGCCGGTTCCCGAATGCGCGGCAGCATGTCGGCGGCGCGCAGCAGCGTCCGGTCACCATCTGGTGCTCCAACGACTATCTCGGCATGGGCCAGCACCCCGCCGTGCTGGCGGCGATGCAGGAGGCGATCCAGCGCACCGGCGCCGGCGCCGGCGGCACCCGCAACATCTCCGGCACCACGCATTATCATGTGCTTCTAGAGCGCGAACTGGCAGCGCTGCACGGCAAGGAAGCGGCCCTGCTGTTCACCTCCGGCTATGTCGCCAACGAGGCGGCGCTGTCCTGCCTCGCCTCGTCGCTGCCGAACTGCATCGTGTTTTCCGATGCGCTGAACCACGCCTCGATGATTCAGGGCATCCGCCATTCCGGGGCGGAGAAGAAAATTTTCCGGCACAATGATATCGCCCATCTGGAACAGCTGCTGGCCGAGGCCGACCCCGCGCGGCCGAAGCTGGTCGCCTTCGAATCGGTCTATTCGATGGATGGCGACATCGCCCCCATCGGCGACATCCTCGATCTGTGCGAGCGTTATGGCGCGCTCAGCTATCTCGACGAGGTGCATGCCGTCGGCCTCTATGGCGCGGAGGGGGCGGGCGTCGCCCAGCGCGATGGTGTGATGCACCGGGTCGATGTGGTGCAGGGGACGATGGGCAAGGCGTTCGGCCTGATGGGCGGCTACATTGCCGCCTCGGCCACGTTGTCGGATTTCATACGCTCCCATGCCTCCGGCTTCATCTTCACGACGTCGCTGCCGCCGGCGTTGACCGCCGGTGCGCTGGCCAGCGTGCGCATCCTGCGCAGTGATGAGGGCAGGGCACTCCGCGCCCGCCATCAGGAACGGGCGGAACGGCTGCGTGCCCAACTGCGCGCCGCCCGGCTGCCGCTCATCGAGGCGCCGAGTCATATCGTGCCGGTGCAGGTGGGCGATGCCGCACGCTGCAAGCAGGCCAGCGACCTGCTGCTGGAGCGCCATGCGATCTATGTGCAGCCGATCAACTACCCGACCGTGCCGCGCGGCACCGAACGGCTGCGCCTGACGCCGACCCCGCTGCATGACGATGCGGCGATGGACCGGCTGGTCGCGGCGCTGACCGACATCTGGGGTGCGCTGGAGCTGAAGCAGGCGGCGTGAATGGGTACACCCTCTCCCCTCGAGGGAGAGGGTGGTGAGCGTAAGCTAACCGGGTGAGGGGGCGGCTCGGTTCGTGCGGTTACCCCTCACCCAGCTCCGCCTAATCTCGGCTGACGCCTCGATAAGCCTGCGCAACCCTCTCCCGCAAGGGGAGAGGGAAAGAAAGGAAAGTGCCTGCCGTGAAATTGCCGCTTCCCTTTTTCTGCGAATCGTTCTTAATAGTGGACAAATCCGGTCTGGTATCCCATTTGGATAGTCGGACCCTCCGAAAGGTGCGCAACAGGATATGCCCATGTTCCGCGACAACTCGCTGATTCCGACCGAGGCGCTGCGCTTGGCCATGCTGGGTTTCCTGGCCGAGGGGCCGAAGCGCTATGCCGATCTGGCGGCGACTGTGCGGCGCTTCGCCAGCCGGATGGCTGGCCCGTCGCTCGACCTGCTGGCCCCGTCGCTGGAACTGCTGCGCTTCGAGGGGCTGGTCGCACCGGTTGACGGCGCCTCAGGGGGGGAGAGCATGGAAGATAATCCTGTGCTGCGCCTGACGGATGCCGGCCGCGCAGCGCTGGATGGGCTGCTGAGCGCCAACATGAAGCCGCTGGTGAACGACCTGAACAAGCTGGTGGTGGCGCTGAAGCTGCGTTTCCTGCATCTGATGGCGCGGGAAGATCAGCTGGTCCAGCTGGAAATGCTGGAAGATCTCTATCGCAATGAACGCGCCCGGCTGGTCGATCTGAAGGCGAATGAGGAAGCGGCCATCATCGACGGGCTGCTGCCGGCCTGGCTGGACCAGGAGATCGCCCAGGCGGAGGCCCGTATCGCCTGGTGTCAGGAGATACAGGCCCGCCTCTGAGCTATCGGGTCAGCTCTCCGCCAGCCCCTTGATCGCTGCGCGCATGAACTGGCGCGAGCGCAGGTAAACCAGTTCCTTCCAGTCATCCTCGTCCGGATAGAAGGCCTTGCGCATCTGGGCCTTCAGTTCCTTGCCCTGCGCCGAGTCGAGATCGCCGCGCGCATGCAGCCAGTTATCGGCGATGACGGCGCCGACCACATTCTTCAGCGGATAGGTGCCGTATTCCGCCGTGACGGAGGTCACATCCGTCCCCTCCAGCATGTCCACCACCGCGTGCTTGATGACGCCATAGAGGGCGGGCGAGGTGGAGTTGCCGAGCGCTGGCGAGCTGACATTGTTCACGAACCAGTCGAAGCAGCGCTGCAACTCCGGCGTGCCCGGCTCGCCATCGGCGATCAGATCGACCGTGCCATAGGGGCCAAGGCCGGTGTGGTAGTCGATGAAGCAGGCATGTTTCGCGCCCTTCACATGGGCATCGACGATCTTGCGGAAGGTCAGGTTCGACCAGGTCGGCTTGTTGCCGCCATGGAAGATGCCGTCGGCATGGTTGTACTGGCCCTGGCTCAGCGCCTTCTGCCAGGCGAAGGCGCCATGCTGCTTCTTGTAGGCATCGAACGCGGCCTCCATCGCGGCGAGGCTGTCCGGCCCCCACTGCTTAGGCACGATGACATCGTGTAGCGCGTCATAGTCCGGGTTTTCCGGATAGCCGCCATTGTGATCGATGAAATTGCGGTTCAGCTCGACATTGTCCTCTGTCC
>NZ_JAKUSO010000081.1:0-11731 GCF_022449305.1 Oceanibaculum sp.
GAAGGCTGCCTCCAGCGAATCCGCCCCCGTGCTCTGCAGCAGGCCTTGGGGCGTGTCGCTGGCCAGCACCCGCCCACCGTCCATTGCCGCCAGCCAGTCGAAGCGCGCCGCCTCCTCCATATAGGCCGTGGCCACCAGCACGCTCATGCCGGGCCGGGAACGACGGATGCCGGCGATCAACTCCCAGAACTGGCGTCGTGAGAGGGGATCGACGCCGGTGGTCGGCTCGTCGAGGATGAGCAGGTCCGGGTCGTGGATCAGCGCGCAGCAGAGGCCGAGCTTCTGCTTCATCCCGCCGGATAGCTTGCCCGCCGCCCGATCGAGAAACGGCTTGAGCCCGGTGGCCTCGGTCAGCGCCTCGATGCGGCGCGCCCGTTCGCCGCCATCATGCCCGAACAGACGCCCGAAGAAGTCGAGATTCTCGAACACCGAGAGCGTCGGATAGAGGTTGCGCCCCAGGCCCTGCGGCATGTAGGCGATACGCGGGCCGACTCTGCGGCGATGGCGCGAATCGGCCATATCGCCGCCGAGCACCTCGACCTGCCCCGTCTGGACCGCGCGGGCGCCCGAGATCAGTGCCAGCAGGCTCGACTTGCCAACCCCGTCCGGGCCGATCAGCCCGGCCATGCAGCCCGCCGGGATGTCGATGGTGACCTCGTCGAGCGCACGCACCTTGCCGTAGCGCAGGGACACATCCCGCAGGCGGGCAATCGGCGCGGCGCGCCCCCTGCCATCCTCGATCTGTTGATTTACATCCCGGCTCATTGCGGCAGCCTGGCCTGCAGTTCAGGCGGCCAATCCACCCGCGGGTTGAGCCGCACATAGGCCATGCCCGGCAGGCCGGTCTTGACCTGGAGGAGGTGCTCTCTGAGCAGGTCCGGGGCGATCACCCCCTTGATGCGGAACATCAGCTTCTGGCGTTCTTCTTCCGTTTCCACCGTCTTGGGCGTGAACTGTGCGACGTCCGCGACGAAGGAGATTGCGGCCGGGACCACGTATTGTGGGGCGGCGTCGAGCACGAGCCGTGCCTCGGCTCCCAGCGCGGCCCGCCCGGCCTGTTCCGTCGGCAGGAAGAAGGTCATGTAGACATCGGTGAGATCGACCATGTTCAGCACCACGCCGCCGGGAGAGAGCACCTCGCCGGGCTGGGCGACGCGGTACTGGACGCGGCCGTCACGCGGCGACTTCAGCACGCTGTCGTCGATATCGGCCTGGATGCGCTGGATGGTGGCCCGCGCCGCTTCCACCGAGGCCTCCGCGGCAATGACATCCGACTTGGCTTCCCCTATGGCGGCTTGCGCGGCCGCCGCCTGCGCCTCAGTGGCGCCAACCGCAGCCTTCGCCGCCTGAAAGGCGGCGCGGTCGTCGTCCAGCTTCGAGACGGGGACGGCGCCTTTCGGGGAGAGTTCCTCCGAGCGCGCGACCCGCCTTTGCGCGGCGTCGAATTCGGCCTTCCTCTGAGCTATGAGCGCCTCGGCGGCCTGCTTCTCGGCTTCACGCTGGGTCACCCGGCTTTGCGCGGTCTCGATGCCGATGAGCGCCCGCCGCAGATGCGCTTCGGCCTCCCGGAACTGCGCCTCCAGGACGGCCGTGTCCATTTTCGCCAAGACCTGGCCGGCGCGGACGAAGTCGCCCTCGTTGACCAGGATCTCCCGGATCCGGCCTGCGGTCTTGGCCGCGATATCTATCTCGACCGCCTCGATCCGGCCGTTTCCGCCGGCAAACCCGTCCGGCAAGTCCTGCGGTTGAAAATGCCACCAAGCAGCGACAGCAGCGCCACCGGCAAGCGCGATAAGGGCGATTCGCCAAAGCCAAGTTCTAATCGGTTTGCGCATCTCGTCATCCGGTCGTTGTTGACCCTGCCGCTGGGTTGCTGCCTTAGGGTAGGTACTCAATAAGGGAATTCTGGCGTCGGTGGATATGTGATTATTGGATGGCCCGCCCCTTTCTGGAGCAATCCCAACGGACCGCTCTGAACCACCCCATCAAACTAGATCTGACAAAACATTGCTAGATGTTGGGCTTGCCAACATCTACGCCAAATCTCGTGCGTCACCGACCCTGCTGGATCGCGTTCTGCGACGATGGCGGGTGACGCATGGCCTCACTTGCCTGCAGCGCCGGAGGCGTGGACCTCCGGCGCATCATCAATGTTGGGACAAGGGCGGCCAGGAAGATCACGCCGACAATAAAGAAGCTGTCGCGATATCCCAGCATGTTGCCCTGGCTGTAGATCATGCGGCCAAGATAGTTCATCGCTCCGGCCTGGCGAATCGCTTCCGGCACACCGGCCTGCGCTAGCAAGCCGGTCACATCGCGCAGCAAGCCGGTCGTCGTGCTGTTGCCCGCGTGCTGCGCCGTCGTGAAGCTGTCCACGTAAAGCTGCGAGCGCCGCTCCAGCGCGATGGAAAGCAGGTTGACGCCGAAGGCGCCGCCGAGTTGGCGCACGAAGTTGATCGCGCCGGAGCCCTGACCGAGTAGCGTCATTGGCAGCGCCTTGAGGGCGCCAGCGTTCAAGCTCGGCATGATGAAGCCAAGCCCGATCCGGCCCAGCATGATCCACCAGGCAAACAGCCAGAAGGAGGTATCGGTATCGACGCCGGTCATCAGGAACGACGACAATGCGAAGACCGCCAGGCCAAACATGACCATGACATACGCCGGCGTCTTATCGGTGAGACGCCCGGCTATCGGGAAGACGAGCGCCAGGATCAGCCCCGCCGGCATCAGCAGCAGGCCGGAGCGGGTCGGCGTATAGCCCTGGATCGTCTGCGCGAACAGCGGAATCAAGAAGGTCGAACCGTAGATTCCCGCCCCGAAGATGAAGGCCACGACAGACGCGCCCGCATACACCCGGTTCGTGAAGAGCTTGAGATTGAGCATGGGCGCGGGCGCGTGCAGTTCCCAGACGATGAAGCCGATGCCCGAGATAAAGGCGACGGCGAAGTCGCGCAGGATAGAATCGGAGAACCATCCATCACGTTGTCCATTCGACAGGCCGTTGAGCAAGGTTACGAGGAACACGGTCATTAGCCCGAAACCGATCCAGTCGAATTTGCGCGGCGATCCCGAAGTTGCCCGCCCCGGCATGAAGAGGGTGGCGAGGAACAGCCCGACAAGGCAGAACGGCACGGCCATGAAGAACACATAGCGCCAGCTGAAGCTATCCACCATGATTCCGCCCAGCGTGGGACCGAGCGCCGGGGCCAGCACCACGCCGATACCATAGATGCCCATGGCCGAGCCGCGTTTTTGCGGCGGGAAGACCTGGAAAATCACCTGCATGGCCAAGGGTTGCAGGATGCCAGCCGCGCCGCCTTGGAGCACGCGGGCCAGAATCAGCACACCTTCCGCAGGGGCCAGCCCGCCCATGACGGAGGCGACGATGAAGACCATCACCGCCAGCATGAAGGTCGCGCGCTGGCCGAGCGTCTCGACCATCCAGGCGTTGAGCAGCATGGTTCCGGTCATCGCGGCAAGGAAGCCTGTGGACAGGAGCTGCGCCTTGTCCTGGCCCATGCCGAAGGCGCCCATGATGTCGGGCAGGGCCACATTGACGATCGTCGCGGTCAGGATGGTGGCTATCGTGCCCATCATGACCGTCGCCGTGACCAGCCAGCGATACGCCGGGCCGAAACGGGCGAACAGCCCCTCGATACTGTCCGGGTGCGACGCGCTAGTCACCGACTCTGACCTCCAACTCCACCATCATGCCGGGCTTGAGGGCGCCGCCGTCCTGCTGGACGGCGATGCGAACCGGCAGGCGCTGGGTGATCTTTGTGAAATTACCGCTCGGGTTGGGGTTGGGCAGCAGCGCGAACTCGCTGGTTGCAGCCTGACCGACGCGCGTGACCTTCCCCTCGAAGCGCCGCCCCGGCAAAGCATCGACAGTGATCGTAACGGTCTTTCCGAGCCGGAAGAAGCGGATGCCGGTCTCTTTGATGTTGGCCTCGACGCGCACGCGCTCGGGATCATGGACCATCAGCAGGCGCTGGCCGGGCGTGACGTATTCGCCCTCGTCCACAAAGGTCTGGTCCACGACGCCATCGAACGGCATGACGATGGTGCGGTCTTCGAGATCGAGCGCTGCGCGCTCCCGTTGCACGCGCAGCCGCTGTTCTTCTGGGCCGAGTTCGGCCAACTGGCGTTGGAGTACTGTGAGTTCCTCGCGTGCCGCTTCGGCCTCGGCAACGGCAGCGCGAGTGTTCTCCAGGTCCGCTTGGGCGCTCAACACCTGTTGCTTTGCCGTCTCCAGCGCCGCGCGCGTCTGGTCCAGGCGCGCGCGGGTGATGGCGCCCCTCGGCGCCAGCTTCTCAGCCCGATCATTGGCCTGTCTGGCAAGATCGCGTTGTGCCGACACGGCAGCCAGCGCGGCTTCGGCCGCCCTTACTGCCGCCTTTTTGGCGGTAATACGACTTTGCGTCTGACGGTCGGTGAGTGCGATGCGCGCTTCGATTTCCTCTCGGCGGCGGCCGATTCCCGCAAGTTGCGCATCAAGTTCCTGAACGAGCAGGCGGCTTTCCCGGTTATCGATCCTGACCAGTATGTCACCTTTGCGAACGGAATCGCCCGCAATGACCTTTACGGCGGTGACCCAGCCGGGAACCCGGCTGCTCACGGCAACGATGTCGGCAGCAACACGGGCATCCGTCACAAAAATGTGGGTGAACTGCTGATATAGCCACCAGCCACCGCCCCCGAGAACGATCAGCGCCGCCAGGATCGCCCCATACAGTCGCCATGGACGGGTGCGGGCAGGAGGTGAAGCCGCCTCTGACGCTGCCTCCGTCTCCTTGTCGGGGGCTGTTTGCAGATCGGTTTCCGGATCGTGGCTCTGGTGTTCCAGGCGGCTCACATGCTGGTCCATGGCCTACCCCTCATCGGTCTTCGTCCGCGGGCCGCATCGCCCTTGGCGTGCCGCCCAGCTTGCCGGCGATCTGCTCCAAGACCTTCAGGCAAGTCGCCACCTCGTCACTGGAGATGTCGGAGAAGATTTCCGCACGCACCGCCGCCGCGGTTTCTTCGATCCGTTCCAGGACGGGGTCGGCCTCCGCGCGCAGGTGGACCGATTTGGTGCGGCGGTCGGAAGCTTCTATCCGGCGTTCGATCAGCTTCTCGGCTTCAAGCCGGTCCAGCGTGCGCACCAGGGTCGGCCCCCGCACCCCGACCGCCTCAGCCAGCTCCCGCTGGGTTGCCGCTTGGGGCAGGCGAGAGAGATGTAACAGGGTCAACCAGCGGGACTCGGTGAGGCCAAAGGTGGCCAACCGCCGGTCGATCTCGGCGCGCCACAGCCGGGCGACCAGCCCGAGGCGAAGGCCGAATTGTTCCTGATCGTTGAGAGGATTAATCATCTCATTGCCTGCATGGTTCCCTTTGGCTACACTAATAGGTGGCTACCTATTGAATGTCCAGAGGTAGAGATTAAAGTCCTCCCACCTGCTCTGTCCGCAGCCTGGCTCGAAAAAGGCATTCCACGGCGCTCATTGAAGGAGAACCACAATGTATCGGACGATCCTCCTGGCCTATGACGGCAGCCAGCACGGTCGTGAGGCGCTGGATCAGGGGGCCGAACTGACCTCGCTTTGCCAGGCTCGTGTCTATCTCCTCGCCGTCGTCGCACACGAGTTGGGTGTCGCGCTCGCTGAGGCGGCGGCCCCCTCAGACTTGCCAGAGCGTGAATATCAGGAAGTGCGCCGCGTGCTGACGGCGGGCGCGGAAGAGCTGCGGCGGGTAGGCCTCTCCGTCGAAACACGTCTCTGCACGGGCAACCCCGCCGAGGAGATCGGCCGAATGGCCCGCGAGATCGGCGCGGACCTGGTCGTCGTCGGGCACCGCGAACAGAGCGCGCTTGCCCGGTGGTGGGGCGGCTCCGTCGGCGCTTCGCTGCTCGCCCATGCCCCATGCAGCGTGCTGGTGGCCGTTTCGGGCAAGGCGCCCGCGCGATGATCGAAGCGATGTCAAATTCATTTCGCCTGATTGATTCAGTGCCTGCAACCAACTTCCGCATGCCTCGTTACTCATTGGGTGCACGCGTTAGGCGGCCCGCTAGGAATACAAGAATCAGGAGTTAGGAAGATGGCAATGATGAACCAGGCAAATGGCCAGGGTGAAGAGATCTTCGATGATGATGGCGACAATCTCATCGAAACCGGCGTCGGCTTCGACACGGTAATCGGCGCCGCAGGCAACGACACGATCTCCACTGGCATCGGGTTTGACCTCATCGATCTCCGCGCGGACAGTTCCGGTGCGAATGAGGTGCAGGGCGGCAAGCAGGGCGACACGATTTTTGGTGGAGGTGGCAGCGAGACCCTTGGCGGCGGCCAGGGCCATGATTCGATCGATGGCGGCGCTGGCGACGACATCATCATCGGCGGCAAGGGCAAGGATACCATGACCGGCGGTGATGGCGCCGATACCTTCGTTTTCTATGAGGAGAGCGGGGCCGACATCATCACCGATTTTGACGCTTCCGCGGATTTCATCAAGGTTGTCAGCGACTTTAACGGCACCGGGATTGCGGCTGGAGCCGACCTTCTTGCCTTGGTCACCTATGCCGATGGCAATGCCATCCTCAACCTTGGCGGAAGCAACCGCATCACCCTGGAGGGCGTGGCGGCTGATTCCCTGACGGCGGATAATTTCATCGTCTTCAGCAACGAGGACGGGGATGACTCCGGAGAAACACCCGAGCCTGAGGTTTCGGTCGGAACCGAAGGCGATGACCTTCTCGAAGGTGCCGAAGCTGCCGAGACCCTGTTCGGTGCGGCCGGCAATGACACACTCACCGGCGGCGATGGTGACGATACGGTGCGTGGTGGCAGCGGCGATGATTCCATCGAGGGCGGCATCGGCGATGACTCCCTCGTGGGCGGACGCGGCAACGATACGATGACCGGCGGCGACGGCGCTGACCGCTTCCTGCATCTGGAAGGGCAGGGCGAAGACGTCATTCTGGATTTCGAGATGTCTGACCGCCTGGTCCTTCAGGCGGAATATGGGGATATGCTTTATGATGCCGCATCCGTGCTGGATGCAGTGCTCTATACCGAGGAAGGCGCTGTCATCGATTTTTCCGACGGCGACTCTGTAACCCTGGTGGGGGTGGCAGAGGGCAGCCTGACGACCGACAATTTCGAGATCATCGGGTAAAGTACAGTCCGACTAGGCCGATGGCCGTCCGCCCTGCGCGGACGGCCATTTCTGTGTCTGCAACCCCGCTGTAAGCAGCCGTGACGGATGTCATCTGCTGAAGGATGTCCGGAGCTGACCCGCTTCGTTTATGAATATTGGCTGGGAAAGGCCGGGCAGCGGCGGCTGGCCTACAGAGAGGAGATTGAACCGGTAGACCTGATTCGTGCGCTTCCCGGGGTCACGTCCGTCAAGGTGTTGTAATTTTACGGATGGCCTGAGGTCATGATCAGGCGGCTTTGGTGGTTATGCTGAGAATAGGGTCAATCTCCTCTTTGTTGATGTCTGCGAAGGCCTCAACCATCATGTAGCGGCTGGAGATCAACCACTCGTCATTTCTGCGCGAACAGACGGTCGGGACTGTCAGGAATTTCGTATGTGGGCGGGCATAATGGGCAAGAAGGAGTCCCACTATGTCCCGACGCGAGACTCCACCTCGACCATACACCTCGATGGCCACCCGGATTACATCGGCAGCGCCGATGAAATTACACCACTTCCGCGGACGCTAACTTTCCATTTCCAGCGCACTATCCGTGAGGTGCAACCCTGACTTTCATGAATTGCCGATAGATAGGCTTGACCTTCCCGGCACTGGAAGCCCTATCTTGACAGTAGCGCGTGCGATGCTCGGTGAACTGCGGCCATTCGCAGCCCGGAAACTCTGCGGCGTGGCAATATGCCATTCCCCCAAGAGGAATCGACATGGACCATCACGGCCATCAGGATCACGGCGACCATGCGCATGCTAAAGACAATGGCGCCCTGACCGCGACCGATCCCGTCTGCGGCATGCGTGTCGATCCGCATGTGACGAAGCACCGTGCCGCGCATACGGGGAACACCTTCTATTTCTGTTCGGCGCGATGCCAGGAAAAATTCGTCGCAGCGCCGGAGAGCTTTCTTGGCGATAAGCCTGCTGAAAAAGAGACGGATGCCGGCGCGATCTATACTTGCCCGATGCACCCTGAAATCCGCCAGACCGGCCCCGGCAGCTGTCCGATCTGCGGCATGGCGCTGGAGCCGGCGGAGGTATCACTTGACGAAGGCCCGAACCCGGAACTCGCCGACATGTCGCGGCGATTCTGGATCGGCCTCGCGCTGGCCGCACCCGTCTTCCTGCTGGAGATGGGCGGCCATCTGACGGGATTGTCGCATCTGATTCCGGCGCAGATATCGAACTGGGTCCAGCTCGTCCTGGCCACACCAGTGGTGCTCTGGGCGGGCTGGCCGTTCTTCGTCAGGGGCTGGCAGTCGGTGGTGAACCGGTCGCTCAACATGTTCACCCTGATCGCCATGGGAACCGGCGTGGCCTGGATCTACAGCATCGTCGCCACTCTGGCGCCAGGCATCTTCCCCGAGGCGTTTCGCAATGCAGAGGGGGCGGTGGCCGTCTATTTCGAGGCGGCGGCGGTCATCACCGTTCTGGTGCTGTTGGGGCAGGTGCTGGAACTGCGGGCGCGGGAGACGACGTCCGGGGCGATCAAGGCGCTGCTCGGCATGTCGCCGACGACGGCGCGCCGGCTGTCGGATGATGGTACGGAAGCGGAAGTCGATCTGGATCGGGTCGCGGCTGGCGACCGGCTCAGGGTCCGCCCGGGAGACCGGGTGCCAGTCGATGGGATGGTCACCGAAGGCGGCTCCAGCGTCGATGAATCGATGGTAACCGGCGAATCCATGCCGGTCCGCAAGCAGCCGGATGACAAGGTCATTGGCGGGACGATCAACGGCCAGGGCAGCTTCATCATGCGGGCGGAGAAGGTCGGCCGTGATACGATGCTGGCGCAGATCGTGCGGATGGTGTCCGAGGCGCAGCGCTCGCGCGCGCCGATCCAGCGGCTGGCGGATGTGGTCTCCTCCTGGTTTGTGCCAGTGGTCATCCTGATTGCGCTGCTGGCTTTCGCGGCCTGGTCTCTCTGGGGACCGGTGCCGGCGATTGGGTATGCGCTGATCGCGGCGGTGAGCGTGCTGATCATTGCCTGTCCCTGCGCGCTCGGGCTGGCAACGCCGATGTCGATCATGGTCGGCGTCGGCCGGGGTGCCCAGGAGGGCGTCCTGATCAAGAATGCCGAGGCGCTGGAACGCATGGAGAAGGTCGATACCGTGATCGTGGACAAGACCGGCACCCTTACAGAGGGCCGGCCCAAGGTCACCGCGATCAGGACCCTCGGCGGGTTCGGGGAAGATGATCTGCTCCGCCTGCTCGCCAGCCTCGAACAGAGCAGCGAACACCCTCTCGCCGCCGCCATCGTGGCCGCCGCCAGGGAGCGTTCGCTCGACCTGCTGCAGACCAGCGACTTCGATTCGCCGACCGGCAAGGGCGTGCTGGGTACGGTCGATGGACGAAAGCTCGTGGTGGGCAATGCCCGGTTCCTCGGCGAGCACGATATCGAAACCGGTCCGCTGGAAGAAATCGCCGATACGCTGCGCCAGGACGGCGCGACGGCGATTCTGGCGGCAGTTGACGGTGAGCCTGCCGGAGTCGTCGCGATCGCCGACCCGGTAAAGGAGTCGACGCCGGCGGCCATAAAAGCGCTGCACGCCGATGGCATCGCCGTTGTCATGCTGACAGGCGACAACAAGACCACGGCACAGGCGGTTGCCAGGAAGCTCGGCATCGACAGGGTGGAGGCCGAGGTGCTACCCGAACAGAAGGCGGCAATCGTCAAGCAGCTGCGCGACGAGGGACGGGTGGTTGCGATGGCCGGCGACGGCGTGAACGATGCGCCGGCGCTGGCCGCAGCGGATGTCGGCATCGCCATGGGCACCGGCACCGATGTCGCCATCGAGAGCGCTGGCGTGACCCTGCTGCGCGGCGATCTGATGGGCATTGTCAGGGCACGGCGCCTGTCCGAGGCGACGATGCGGAACATCCGGCAAAACCTGTTCTTTGCCTTCATCTACAATGCGGCCGGCGTGCCGGTCGCCGCGGGCATCCTCTATCCGTTCCTGGGCATCCTGCTGTCACCGATCGTCGCTGCCGCCGCCATGGCGCTGTCCTCGGTCAGCGTCATCGGTAATGCCTTGCGGTTGCGCGCCGTCAGGCTGCGGGATTGAAGGCAGGCATGATGACGGTGCTGCAATCGACGATCACCTGTCCGACATGTGGGCATGTCTCGGTGGAGACGATGCTGGAGAATGCTTGCCAGTATTTCTACGAGTGCGGGGGCTGCAAAAGCCTGCTTCGGCCCCTGCCTAGTGATTGTTGCGTATTCTGCTCCTATGGCGACACGCCTTGCCCGCCGATCCAGAAATCGCGGGCGAAGGGGCATGCAGGCGGGTGTTGTGCCCAGGATGGCGGTTGATCTGCATCAATGTGCTGGCGCTGGATTGCAAGCAAGATGCCGGTGCTGGAAAAGGATAGGCGTGACGGTATGAAATGCGGACTGGCAGATATCGTGCGGATGGCGGCCCTGTGCTGCCTGCTGCTGGTGTTTGCCCCGCACGCGTTCGCTGCAGATGCTGGCCCAGGCGATGGCATGCGACAGGCCACGCACTCTTATGGGGCGGAGGATGCGGCTTCCGTGCTGAGCGTCGCCCGTCCCTGTGACAGGGCTGCGACCTCAGATCTTCTCGACTGCGGATGCACTCAACTCTGCCTTGTTTTTGGCGTGCTGCCGGCGGCGATGGGCATCGATGACGCCGGAAAGGCGGGCGTTCTTTCCGCCAGGCCCTATCGGATCGTGCGTGCGGGGCTCTCTCCCGCCAAGCACCCTCCCAGGCGGCCCGCTCTGGTCTGATGGCGCCTCGCTTTTGTCGCGAGGCCAAGGACGCCGCCTTCAAGCGACGGCGTTTCCCGCATCGACAAGCGAGCAAGCATATGAAGACCAAACAATCGGGCTTTCTCAATACGCCGGCAGGCTATGCGGTCTGCCTCATGTTGGCGGCGCTGGCGATCTTTCTGTGGGTCGAATACCGGCTCCAGGTCGCCGACGCGCTGCCTCTCTTCCTGCCTCTGCTGATCTGCATCGGCCTGCATGTTTTCATGCATCGGGGCCATGGCGGTCATGGCGATGGCAAATGAACGAACCTTGGACAAGGAACAAAATCATGAAGAATTTGATCCGACCCATCCTCATTGGCGCGACCTCGATGGCGCTTGTGTTGGCAATACATGGCACTGACGTAACCCCGGCCGCCTTCGCGCAAACCATGGGAAGCGGGCAGGGCAACCAGACGGACTCTGCTGTTCCCGGTCAGCGCATGCCCGGTTCCGGCATGGGCCCGGGTATGGGTCAGGGTATGGGCCCGGGTATCGGCGCAGGCCCCGGGATGATGCAGGGGCAAGGCATGCCCGGTGGCTGGCCCGGAGGCTGGATGCAACAGCCGCCCGGCGGGCCGGATGGCAATCGCTTCTCCGGGCCGATGCCGATGATGCGGGGATGGGGCAATGGGTACGCCATGCCCGGTCCGATGATGCAGGGCTACGATGACCGCCGCGGCTATGGCATGCCGGGATATGGGCCGATAGGTCCCGGCATGATGGGCCAGGGCATGATGGGCCAGGGCATGATGGGCCAGGGCATGATGGGGCAAGGTA
>NZ_JAKUSO010000082.1:0-11682 GCF_022449305.1 Oceanibaculum sp.
TGGGCAGCCGCTACATGGTGGATCTGCTGGACAGTTTCGACGGCTTCTACCCGGCCGCCATCGCCGCCTACAATGCCGGCCCCAGCCGGGCCTATCGCTGGCTGCGCGAGATCGGCGACCCGCGGCGCGGCGATATCGACATCGTGGACTGGATCGAGCTGATCCCGTTCTCCGAGACGCGCAACTATGTGCAGCGCGTTCTGGAGAACCTCTACATCTACCGCACGAGGCTGGAACAGCACCCGACCGGCATCGGGAAGGACCGCACCCTGCATGTCTGGTGCGTGATCGCCTGCGGCGTGCGGCTGGACAATCTGCAGCGTGACGCCGCACTGCTGCCGCACCCGACGCTGCATAACAGCCTGGCCGCCGATTTCGGGCGGTCGCCGGAATAGCGGCGGCGACAACGCGTGGGCGGCGCCCCGTCGGCCTATCGGGAGCGTTTCTTCTCCGCCAGCGACGGGGTTTCGCTGTATTTCCGCGAATACGGGACCAGAGATGACGGTCCTCTGCCCGCCATCCTCTGCCTGCCCGGCCTTGCCCGGAATTCCAAGGATTTCGACGGGCTGGCACGGCATCTGGCAGCGCGCGGGCATAGTGTGGTGGTGCCGGATTATCGCGGGCGGGGCCGCTCAGGGCGCTGTAAGAACTGGCGGGATTATGCGCCCGCCCAGGTCGTCGAGGATATCCGCCATTTGCTGGACATTGCCGGGCTGCACCGGGTCGTCGTCATCGGCACCTCGCTGGGTGGCGCCATCGCCATGGCGCTGGGGGCGATGGCCCCGTCGCGGCTGGCCGGCGTGGTGCTGAACGATATCGGCCCCGATGTCGCACACGATTCCGGGGGCGAGAGCGGTGCCATCCTGCGCTATGTCGGGCAGAATCATCCCGTGCCGGACTGGGACAGCGCCATCGCTTGGTTGCAGGAGCTGATGCCCGACCTGTCCTTCACGACCCCGCAGGAATGGCGTGAGTTCGCCGAAGCGACCTTCGTGCCGGGCGATGACGGACTTCTGCATCTGGACTGGGACCCGGCAATCGCCCTGCCCTTCGCCAGAGGCGCTGCGAGTGGGTACGATCTGTGGGCGCTGTTTGGCAGCCTGAGGCCCTTTCCACTGCTGGTCGTGCGCGGCGGCGTGTCGCGCATCTTGACCGAGCCGGTTTTTCGGCGCATGACGGCATGGCATCCCGCGTGCCGGAGCGTAACCCTGCCCGGCGTCGGCCATGCCCCCGCCCTGACCGAACCGACCTGCCTGGAGGCGATCGATGACTTCCTTGACCAATACCGCCCCGCCGCGCTTCGATGACGTGCTGGCCGCCGCCGGGCGCATCAAGGGCCATGCCGTGCGCACGCCGCTGCTGGAAGCGCCGCTGCTGAACGCGAAGCTGGGCGGCCGGCTGCTGGTGAAGCCGGAAATGCTGCAGAAGACCGGCAGCTTCAAGTTCCGGGGCGCCTTCAACCGCATCTCGATGATCCCCGAGGCACAGCGCGCGGCGGGCGTGGTCGCCTATTCCTCGGGCAATCACGCGCAGGGCGTGGCCTGCGCCGCCGCCATGCTGGGGCTGAAGGCGACGATCATCATGCCGGCCGACGCACCGGCCATCAAGATCGCCAACACTAGGGCCTATGGCGCCGAGGTCGTGACCTATGACCGGTTCGGCGAAAACCGGGAGGAGATCGGCGCCCGCATCGCCGCCGAGCGCGGCGCGACCATCGTACGCCCCTATGACGATCCCGGCGTGATTTCCGGCCAGGGGACCATCGGTCTGGAAATCGCCGAGCAGGCAGCCGAGCTGGGTGCTGCGCTCGATGCCGTGCTGGTGTGCTGCGGCGGCGGCGGGCTGGTCTCCGGCACCGCCCTGGCGCTGTCGGAAAAGCTGCCGGGCGTGCCGGTCTATTCAGTGGAGCCGGCCGGCTTCGACGACACCGCGCGATCGCTGGCCAGCGGCAACCGCATCGCCAACGACATGTCCAACCGCTCGATCTGCGATGCGCTGCTGGCGGAGAAGCCGGGCGAAATCACCTTCGAGCTGAACCGCAAGCTGCTGAAGTCCGGCCTCGTGGTCAGCGATGCCGAGGCGCAGATCGGCATGGCGCATGCCTTCCGCTATCTGAAGCTGGTGGCGGAACCGGGCGGCGCGGTGGCGCTGGCTGCCGCCGTCACCGGCAAGATCGACATGAAGGGCAAGACCATCGCCGTGGTCTGCTCCGGCGGCAATGTCGATCAGGCGGCCTTCCTGGAAGCCCTCACAACGGCCGGCGAGGTCTGACGAAAACGGGCGAGGTTTCCCTCGCCCGTCTCCATTCCAGATACTTGCCAGCTTTAGCCTGCCAGCAGACAGGCGTCAGACGCGCAGCTGACCGGCGGCCGCCTTATCGTCCGTCCCCATACCGTTGGGCGCGGCCCCGTTCGGCGCGGCCCCGTTGGTCAGTGCGGGACGGACCGGCTCCATGCTGGTGGCCGGGCCGTTAAGCGACTTTCCCGGCTGGGGTTGCTCCAGCTTCGGCTGCTCCAGCTTGCGCGGTGCTTCCTGCGCGATGCGCCGCGTATTGCCCTCGAAATAGGCGCCGGGTTCGATCGACAGCGATTCCTGAACGATATCGGCAATGACGCGGGCGGTACGCTGCAACGTCACGGTCTTCGCCTTGATCTGCCCGGTCACGCTGCCGGCAATGGCGACCATATCGGCCTCGATGGCGCCCCGCACCGTGGCACTGTCACTGACCGTCAGGCTGGACGAACGGATGTCGCCTTCCACGACCCCGTCGATCTGGATATCGCCTTCGCTTTCCAGATTGCCGGTGATGCGCAGATTGGCGCTGATGATCGACGGCATGACGGGACGATCCGCGCCTTTCGCCGATTTATTGGCTTTTGAGAACATGTTGACCAGCCTTGATGAATTTGAGGGGATCGTAGGGCCGTCCGTTCACCAGGATTTCGTAGTGCAGGTGCGGTCCCGTACTACGCCCCGATGAGCCGAGCAGCCCGATGACGTCGCCGAATTCAACCTTTTCCCCCACCTTGACGGTGATTTTTGCAAGATGCGCGTACCGCGTCGAGAGGCCATTTCCATGGTCCACCTCGACCAGCCGTCCGTATTGGCTGCGCCACCCGGCATGCCGCACGATGCCGGGCGCCGTCACCATGATATCGCTCTTGTACGGTGCCGTGAAATCCAGCCCTTCATGACGCGCCGGGCGCCGGCTGAAGGGGTCGCTGCGCAGGCCGAAGCCGCTGCTGAGCGCATATTCCGCCATCGGCGCCGCGAAGGGCATGCCGCCCAGAATCTTCTGCACATGCTCCCAGCGGTCCATCTGAGCCTCCAGCGAGGCCTCCAGATGATCCAGCGAGATCGCCCGCAGCCCGTCGCGCGTCAGGGTATCGCCGCGCGGAATGGCGATGCCGCTCTCCTCGCGATAGGGCACGAACGGACCGCCCTGCGGGCCCTTTACCACCTCACGCGGCGGCGGCGGAGGCGGCGGCGGTCCCGGCAGCAGGTCGAACACCGGCACGCCGGTCTTCGCAATCAGATCCTCAGCGAAGGCGATACGCTCCATCGTACGTTCAGCGAAACGCCGCAGCGCCTCGTGATGCGCGGCCTTCATCTCGGCGATCTGCCGTTCCAGCTGCTCGATGCTGGTGTGCAGGGTTTCCTTCTCGCCGACGATCTCGCCGCGGTCGCTCATCGCCTTCTGCAAATCCTGCCGCATGGAGGCCATCTCGAATTCCATGCGCTCGTTCCGCGTCTGCTCCAGCGCCAGGCGCTTGCGCAGGTCGAGGATGGTCGCGGCCTGCTGGCTGCGGGTCTGGTCGAGATTGGCGGCGGCGGCCTCGGCATCCGACAGCTTTCCGCGCAGCATGGCCATGTGCTTTTCCAGGCCGACATTCTGCGAGGTCATGTTCTTGACCTCGTTCTCAAGCGCCTTCATCTGATCGCGCAGCGCCGTGCGCCCCTCGACGATCTGCTTGCGCTCGGTTTCGGTCTGCTTCAGCTGGCTCTCGGCGGAGGTCAGGTTCTGCTTCAGCGATTCGTTCTGCTCGAACAGCTGGCGCAGATGGGCCTGCTTTTCCCGCAGGTCCTTGGTGATGGTGACGATCGATTCGCGGTAGTTGGCGACCTGATCCAGGAGATTGCGGTAGGCAAGCTGCGAGCGTTCGACCGACTCGTCCTTGCTCATCATCACGCGGCTTTTCTCGACATAGCCGACCGTGGCGACGACGACATAGCCGACCAGCCCCACCAGCGCGGCGGAGCAGAACATCTGCGCGCGGCGCGAGAACAGGAAATAGCGGGTATGCCCTTCGGAGCGAAGGATGATCTGCCGGTCAACGAAGATACGTTCCAGCAAGGCCGTTACCGGCCGCAGAATTCCCTGGCGTTTTTCAGTCATCACGCTGATCGGACGCCCCCTCCCTCGTCTTCACCACGCTTGGCGACCGCCGGGTCGTGCCTGGCAGAAGATCATCCCCCTGATCTTCCGCGCCGGTCGCCTTGTCCATCGCAAACCCATCCGATGGCGCCCAAGGCGTGTAACCGCCGGTCGTGTCCCCGCACCCCCGCGCCAGAATAGACAGGCCAGACTGGTGTGAACCGGAAACCGGCATGCCGGCCTTGCCACACCCAATCTCGCCACCCTGACAACCCGTCTGGACGTATCCTGCCGGGCCTTATGCGGCCACGGCACGGGTAGGATGCAAATATTGCACGATAAACTATAGGGCGACGGGCCGGGTCGCAACCCTAAAGCCACCCCGAACCTTCCCCAAGGCGTCGTCGCCCTGGAGTCTGGCGACCTACTTATGCTCCTTGCCCGTGGGCGCAGCCGCCGGGGCCGCAGGCGCTGCCGGCGGGCTGCCTTCGAACACGCGCTCGAACAGGGTGTTTGCCTCGACGCGCTCTTCCTCGGTGATGGCGAGACCATCCTTCACGAAATCGCGTCCCTGGCCGACGCTGCGCTGGCACAGCGACACATACAGGTCGATCAGATCGGCCAGCGTGCTGAATTTGTCGTTCATCGCATTATCGGCGCGCATCCGGAAGACCGCTGCGACGCTGTTCATCCGATGGATCGAATAATGCAGATCCTTCACATCCTCAGGCGTGAGCGCCATGGCCGTCTCTTCCTCTCGGTTCATCCCGTCCGGCGCGCGCCCCTTCTCCAGGGTTGGCGTCAGGTCGGCGCGGCGGGCATATAGAATGGATTTTTAGAACATTTCCATTACATTCTAATTGTCGCGTTTTTCGTGCGCCGCGTCCATCCTGTCGCGACATGCCCTTCCCTTCGCCACCCCATCCCGAGAGGATTCCGGTGACGCTAACCCGTGAGAACATCCGAAACGGCTTCATCCGCAAGATGATGGAGGAAGCGCCCCCCGGCTTCCGCATGCTGAGCGAGGAGGAGCTTGAAGCCTCCCTGTCCGGTATGTTCCCGGCGGGTCGGCCGGAGGGCGATGTCTGGCTGTTCGGCTACGGATCGCTGATCTGGAACCCCGCCTTCCACTTCGCCGAACGGCGAATCGGCACGGTGCGCGGCCTGCACCGCCGCTTCTGCTTGTGGACCACCCTGGGGCGTGGCACCCCGGAACGGCCCGGCCTGATGCTGGCGCTGGACCGCGGCGGCAGCTGCAAGGGCGTCGCCTTCCGCATCGAGGCGGACAAGGCCGCCGAGGAACTGCAGATCGTCTGGCGGCGGGAGATGGTCAGCCACGCCTATATCCCGCGCTGGGTCACGGTGGAGACGGCGGACGGACCGGTGCGCGCCATCACCTTCACCATCAACCGGCGGCACGAACGCTATGTCGGGCAGCAGATGGCCGATGCCGAGGCGGCAAGGGTGATCGCGGTCGCATCGGGCGCTGCGCGGAGTATCTGGAAAATACCGTCCAGCACCTGCACGAGCTGAAGATCGCCGACCGTTATATGGAACGGCTGCTGACCCTGACCCGTCAGGCCTGCAGTGAGCAGGCGGCACAGGAAAATTCGCAGAAGTAAGTACGATGGCCTGTCATGAGCGGCACGCTCTTGTATAATCGCCTTACAGATTAACCTTCCCTACCCCTCTGGAGGCACCATGCCGCTGGACGAAACCGCCGCCCCCGCCAAGCCCTCCTCTGGTCCGGATCTTGAGACGCTCTATGGCGATGCGACGCCGCTGGCGATTGCCAAGGTGCTGGACCGGATCGACGAGAATTGCCGGCTGTTCATCTCGCACTCCCCCTTTCTGTGCATCGCGACGGCCGATGCCGAGGGCAAGCAGGATGTCAGCCCGCGCGGCGACCCGCCCGGCTTCGTTCAGGTGCTGGACGACAAGACGCTGGCGATCCCGGACAGGGTCGGCAACAACCGCATCGATACGCTGAAGAACCTGCGGGACAACCCGGAGGTGGGGCTGATCTTCTTCGTCCCCGGCGTCGGCGAGACGATGCGGGTGAACGGCACGGCGCGGATCACCGAGGATGCGGCCCTGCTGGAGGGCATGGCGATAAACGGCAAGGCGCCGAAGACCGCCATCCTGGTGACGGTGCGCGAGGCCTTCATCCACTGCGCCAAGGCGCTGAAGCGCTCCAGCCTGTGGGACCCGTCCGTGCAGGTGCCGAAGGGCACGATCCCGTCACTGGCCCGCATGATCAAGGCACAGGTCGAGGCCATGGGCGACACGGTCGAGACCGTCGAGGAGCGCATCGAGGTCGCCTACAAGGAAAGGCTCTACTGAGATGACCGACGCCAGCGTGAACCGGTCCAGCCACCGTCTCGTCAGCCCGGCCGACCTGAAGGCACTGAGCCAGCGGTCGGACGCCAGGGGGCTGGCACGGCTCGCCCTGCATGCCGGGCTGATCGGCCTGTCCAGCTACGCCATCTGGCACACCCAGGGCACGCTGTGGGTGCTGCCGGCCATGCTGGTGCAGGGGCTGTTCCTGGTCACGCTGTTCGCCACCATCCACGAAACGGTGCATTACACGGCCTTCAGGAGCCGCTGGCTGAACGAGGCTGTCGGCTGGCTGGCCGCCCTGCCCTCAATGCTGAATTCGACCTATTACAAGCATTTCCACCACGCCCATCACCGCCACACCCAGGACCCGGCGCGCGATCCGGAGCTGACCCCGCCACCGCCGGCGACGCGCGGCGAATTCTGGTGGCGCATTACCGCCATTCCCTACTGGATCGGCCGTTTCCGCTCGCTCGGCAAGCTGGCGGCCGGCAACTTCAAGGGGGCGGATTTCGTACCGGAAAAGGCAAAGCCGGAGGTCGTGCGCTCGGTCCGGCTGATGATCGCCGCCTATGCGCTGGCGCTGGGCTCGGCGGTCGCGCTGGGCAGCGCCTGGCCGGTCTTCTACTGGATCGTCCCGGTGGTGCTGGGGCAGCCCTTCCTGCGCGCCTATCTCCTGACCGAACATACCGGCTGCAGCGAGGATTCCAACGGGCTGACCAACACGCGGACCACGCTGGCCGCCTGGCCGGTGCGGCTGCTGATGTGGAACATGCCGTTCCATGTCGAGCATCACCTCTACCCCTCGATCCCGTTCCATGCCCTGCCGGCGCTGCACGGCAAGATCAGGGGGGAGCTGGTCCATGTCGCGCCCGGCTATCTGCCGACGCTGCGCAGCATTCACGCCGAGCTGGGGGCCGCGCCGGGACGGGCGGCGTAAGCTCCCGGAAGATTGACTAAACTCTTGCCGTCACCCCCGGCCTTGTGCCGGGGGTCCAGGCCTCCGCCCTCTGGATGCCCGCCCGTGTAAGCTGAACCCTGGATTCCCGGGACAAGCCCGGGAATGACGATGGAAGATGATCGAATGACTGACGCTGCGATGACCGACACCCGCACCTACGAATGCCCGAACTTCGTCCTGCAATGCGGCATCACGCTGCCGGCGGCGAAGCTGGTCTACAAGACCTACGGCACGCTGGCGCCTGACAAGTCGAACGTCATCCTCTACCCGACGTCCTACAGCGCGCAGCACAGCGATATCGAGTGGCTGATCGGCGCGGACCGAATCCTCGACCCGTCGCGTTATTTCATCATCATCCCGAACATGATGACGAACGGGCTTTCGACCTCGCCATCGAACACGCCCTACCCGCTGAATCAGGGGCGCTTCCCGGCCATCACCATCTACGACAATGTCATGCTGCAGCGCCGCTTCCTGACCGAAATGTTCGGCATCGAGCGGCTGGCAATGGTCTATGGCTGGTCGATGGGCGGCCAGCAGGCCTATCACTGGGGCGCGCTGTTCCCCGACGCTGTGGACCGGCTGCTGATCACCTGCTCCTCCGCGCGCACCTCGGAGCATAACAAGATCTTCCTCGACAGCATCCGCGCCGCCCTGACCGCCGATCCCGCCTGGCGCGACGGCTGGTTCCACGAGCAGCCGGTAAAGGGCATTCGCGCCATGGGCCGCATCTATGCCGGCTGGGCGATCTCGCAGACATTCTACCGCCAGCAGCTCTACAAGAGCCTTGGCTATGCGACGCTGGAGGATTTCCTGGTCCGCTTCTGGGAATGGACCTATGCGCGGCGTGACGCCAACGACCTCTATGCCCAGCTCGGTACCTGGTTCAACTCCGACATCAGCGCCAACGAGCTGCACAGGGGAGACCTCGCGAAGGCGCTGGGAGCCATCAAGGCGAAGGTGCTGCTGATGCCGGGCGAGACCGACCTCTATTTCCGACCCGAGGATAACGAACTGGAAATGCCGCATCTGAAGAATGCGGAACTGCGGCCGATCCCCTCGATCTGGGGCCACCGCGCCGGCAACCCCTCGCAAAATCCCGAGGATGAGCGGTTCATCGCCAAGGGCGTGCGCGACCTGCTGTCGGCCTGAGGCAGGGTTTCATCTTGCGATTTTCCTCTGTCCGTCACCCTCGCATTTATTGCGGGGGTCCAGGCTTCCGCTCGCTGGATCGCCGGTCGAGTAAGCTGAACCCTGGATTCCCGGCACAAGGCCGGGAATGACAGTTTGAGATTGTCCCGATTGCCTTGGCACGAAATCCATAGACAAATACGACCAGAAACCATCCCCCAAGAAAACCATCCCCCCAGAAAACTGACGGAGAAATCGATGGGTTGGGCCTATATCACCCTGGCGTTGTTCGCGGGCATCGTGGTGCCGGTACAGGCCGGCCTGAACGCCGTGATGGCGCGCCATATCGGCGGCGCGATGAACGCCACCTTCCTGTCCTTCATCATCGGCACCAGCGCGCTGGCCATCATCCTGGCGGTGACGCGCCCGGCGCTGCCCGGCATCGCCGCCTTCGGGCAGGTGCCGGTCTGGGCCTATGCCGGCGGGCTGATGGGGCTGATCTATGTCGCCTCCTCCACCTTCCTGGCGCCGAAGCTGGGCGCCGCCACCCTGTTGGCGCTGGTGATCGCCGGACAGATGATCGCCTCGCTCATCATCGATCAGTATGGCCTTGTCGGCTTCCCGGAAAACCCGATCACGCTGCTGCGCGTGCTGGGCGTGGTGTTGCTGGTCGCCGGCGTGGTGCTGATCCGCGCCTTCTGAGTACCGCCTCCTTGCCAAGCCCCGCCGGCTGGTCTGTAATCGGCGCTGACAAGTCATAACAGGAGTTTCCCCATGAGTGCCCCCGTCGATGGCAAGGCCGATATCATCATCCGCAACGCCCGCCTGATCGACGGCACCGGCGGGGCGTCCTACACGGGCGACATCGCCATCCGCGACGACAGGATCGTGGCGCTGGGCGCGCTGGGCGGGATGAGCGGCGGCACCGAGATCGACGCGCAGGGCAAGGCGGTCGCCCCCGGCTTCATCGATGTGCACACCCATGATGACCGGGCCGTGCTGGTGAACCCGACGATGAAGAACAAGGTCAGCCAGGGCGTGACCACCGTCGTTACCGGCAATTGCGGCGTCAGCCTGGCGCCGCTGAAGATCGACCGCCGGCCACCGGCACCGCTGGACCTGATTTGCGACACGCCGGAGGGCTTCTATGGCGATTTCGCCAGCTACCTGAAGGCGCTGGACGATGCCCCGGCGGCGGTGAATGTGCTGGCGCAGGTCGGCCATTCCTCGCTGCGCGTTGGTGCCGTCGCCGATCTGAACCGGGCCGCATCTTCCAGTGAAGTCAAGGAGATGCGGAAGAAACTCGAAGAATCGCTGGAAGCTGGCGCCATCGGCTTTTCGACCGGTCTGTTCTATCCGCCCTCGCAGGCGGCCCCCACTGAAGAGGTGATCGAGCTGGGCAAGGCGCTGCACGACCATGCCGGGCTGCACACCACCCATATGCGCGACGAGGCGAACCACATCACCGACTCGCTGGAAGAGACCTTCCGCATCGGCCGCGAGGCCGACATCCCGGTGGTGATCTCGCACCATAAATGCTCAGGCGCGGACAATCATGGCCGCTCCGCCGAGACCCTGCCGCTGATCGACGCGGCGATGAAGAAGCAGCGCGTCGGCCTCGACGTCTATCCCTACATCGCCAGCTCCACCATGCTGAACCCGCAGCGCATGATGGGTGCCAGCCGGGTGCTGGTCACCTGGTCGGTGCCGCACCCCGAACATGCCGGCCGCGATCTCGACGATATCGCGAAGGATATGGGCCTGCCACCGCTGGAAGCCGCCGAGAAGCTGCTGCCGGCGGGCGCGGTCTATTTCTCCATGGCGGAGGAGGATGTGCAGCGCATCATGCAGTATCCGCACTCGATGATCGGGTCCGACGGGCTGCCGCACGACACCAAGCCGCATCCGCGGCTTTGGGGCACCTTCCCGCGCGTGCTGGGCCATTACAGCCGCGAAGTCGGGCTGTTCCCGCTGGAGGAGGCAGTGCGCAAGATGACCGGCCTGTCGGCGCTCCAGTTCGGCCTGAAGGACCGCGGCACGCTGAAGGTCGGCAATTACGCGGATATCGTGATGTTCGACCCCGCCACCGTGATCGACACGGCCAGCTTTGCCGACCCGATGCAGCCGGCCACCGGCATCGAGCTGGTGATCGTGAATGGCCGCCCGGTCTGGCGCGACGGCGCGGTCACCGGCACCCGCCCCGGCCGCGCCATCCGCCGCCAGCAGCTGGGGGCGTTCGGCCAGGCGGCTTGAAACTCCCCCTCTCCCCTTGCGGGAGAGGGTTGCGCAGCCTTGTGAGCGAAGCGAGCTAGGCGGAGCTGGGTGAGGGGTAACAGTGTGAACTTTGCCCCCTCACCCGGACGCTGCGCGTCCACCCTCTCCCGCCAGGGGAGAGGGTGATATAGAGAAGAATTCCCCTACCCCCGGAGCCACTCGCGGAGCGCCATGTTCACCTCGGCGGGGCGTTCCAGCGTCGGCAGATGGCCGGACTCCTCGACCACGACCAGGCGCGATCCGGCGATGCCGGCGGCCATCTCCTTGTGCAGGTCCAGCGGTGTCAGCGCATCCTGCCTTCCGCACAGCACCAACGTCGGCACCGCGATCTTCGCCAGATCGGCGCGCCCGTCGGGCCGGCCCATGATCGCCTTCTGCTGGCGGATGAACCCGTCCATGCCGACATGCTCGGCCATCGCGAAGATGATGGAGGTGAGCTTCTCGTCCTCCTGCCGGTCGGGATGGATCAGCAGCGGCAGCAGGCGCGGCGTCACCCCCTTGAAGCGGCCCTTCTGCGCCAGATCGATGAGACCGCGCCGGCGTACTGACTGCTCCTCCGAATCGGAACGCGGCGAGGTGTGGAGCTGCGCCAACTTCAGCACCC
>NZ_JAKUSO010000083.1:0-11286 GCF_022449305.1 Oceanibaculum sp.
TCTGCCCGTGCTGCATGGAGCAGGCGGAGTGATAGGTCACGCGCTGGCCGGTCGCGACTGAGGGGGCTGTCAGGCCCAGCTCATCCATCAGCTCCGTCACATCCTTGGTGAGGGCCGAGACCTTGGCCGCCTTGTCCGCCCAGTCCGGGTCGGTGCGGAACATGAAGCCGTAATCCTTCACCGTGGTGCCGCAGCCGGACGCGTTGATCACGATGGCGTCCAGCCCCGCGCCCTCGATCTCGCGGGTCCAGGCGGCGATGGTCGCCTTGGCGAGGGCATGGGCGCTTTCCTCCCGGCCCATATGGTGGGTCAAGGCACCGCAGCAGCCGGCCCCCGCCGCCACCACGACCTCGCAGCCATGGCGGGTCAGCAGGCGGATGGTCGCCTCATTGATGCCGGGCGACAGCACTGGCTGGGCGCAGCCGGACAGCAACGCCACGCGCTTGCGGCGCGGCCCTTCAGCGGAAAACACCTGCGGCCGGTCCACCGGGGAGGGGCTGGGGATCGCCTTTGGCGCCAGCGCCAGCATCGCCCCCAGCCGTCCCTTCAGGACATGGCGCAGCGGCCTTGCCAGCCAGGCGCCGATCAGCGCCAGGCGGAAGCGGTTGGGATAGGGCAGCAGGTTCGCCAGCAGCGCCCGCATCGCGCGGTCGAGGAAAGGCCGCCTGTAGGTCTTCTCGATATGGCTGCGCGCATGATCGACCAGATGCATGTAATGCACGCCGGACGGGCAGGTGGTCATGCAGGACAGGCAGGTCAGGCAGCGGTCGATATGCTTGGTGACCTGTTCGGTGGCCGGGCGGTCGCCCTCCAGCATATCCTTGATCAGGTAGATGCGCCCGCGCGGGCTGTCCAGCTCGTCGCCCAGCAGCACATAGGTCGGGCAGGTCGCGGTGCAGAAGCCGCAATGCACGCAGGAGCGCAGTATGTCGTTGGCGGCGGCGATGTCCGGGTCGGCGAGCTGCGCCAGGGAGAAATTCGTCTGCATCTGGCCTACACCCCCGGATAGAGCCGGCCGGGGTTCAGCACCCCGCGCGGATCGAACGCCGCCTTCACCCGCCGGCTGATGGCGGCAAGGCCGGCCTCCTGCGGCTGGAACACATCGATGGCGGCGCGCACATCGCCCGCCGCACGGATCAGCGTGGCATGGCCGCCGCCGGAAGCCGCCACGGCGGTGCGCACGGCATCGGCATGGGCGTCGGGCGCCGGCGGCACACCCAGCCACACTAGCCCGCCCTGCCAGTCGAGATAATGTACCGCCCCCGGCACGGCGGTATGGATCGCGGCGGCAACGCCGGCCCCTGCCATCGGCGCCACGGAAATCCGCCAGAGCTGCAGGCCGGGCCGGGCGGCGAAGGGGGCGACATCCGCCAGCTCGCGCCACAGGGTCTTTGAATTATGCGTGTGCAGCTCCTCGGTCGGACCGAGGCTTTCCAGCAGCGCCCGCAGTTCCCGGCAGCGATGCTCGACCGACGGGCCCGGCCCCTCGACGCGGATCGCAGTCACTGACGCGCCCGCCTCGCGCAGGTAGGAGACGGCGGAGCCGCCGGCAATCTCGGCGGGCAGGTGCGCGGCGCTGGCCACCTCATGCGGGCTGGTCATGGCCAGCGCCATGGCGTGCGTCGCGGCAGCGCCGTCGAGGCCCAGCACCAGCACGCTGTAGGTCTTCTCCGGCGCCGGCAGCACCTTGAAGGTCAGCTCCGAGGCTACAGTCAGCGTGCCATGGGAGGAGCAGAACAGCTTCGGCAGGTCGTAGCCAGTGACGTTCTTCACCACCCGGCCGCCGGCCTTGTATATCTCGCCGCGCCCGCTGACGACGTGGAAGCCCAGGACATGGTCGCGCGCCGCACCGGATTTCAGGCGGCGTGGCCCGGCGATGTTGCAGGCGAAGATGCCGGCGATGCTGCCGGCCTTCGCCGGCTGGCCCAGCAGCGGCCCCCAGTCGCCCGGCTCGAAGGCCAGCTGCTGGTTCTTTTCGTCCAGCGCCGCCTCGATCTCGGCCAGCTTCGTGCCGGCCTTGGCACTCATCACCAGCTCCTCCGGCTCATAGAGCGTGATGCCGGTGAGGGCGGAGGTATCGAGCGTGTGGCTGGCCTGCACCGGGCGGCCGAGGCCGCGCTTCGTGCCACGTGCCAGCACCTCCAGCGGCTGTTCCTCGGCGACCGCCCAGGCGACGGCGTCGCGCAGCTGCTCCAGCGTTTCGGGGCGCAATGTCTCGGTCATCGGCGGGCTCAGAAGCGCGGAAGGTCGGGGAACGGCACCTGGCCGCGATGGATGTGCATGCGGCCCAGCTCGGCGCAGCGATGGAGTTGCGGGAACACCTTGCCGGGGTTCAGCAGCCCGTCCGGGTCGAAGGCGCATTTCAGCCGCTGCTGCTGCGCCAGATCCACCTCGCTGAACATGGAGGGCATCAGGTCGCGCTTCTCAACGCCCACACCATGCTCGCCGGTCAGCACCCCGCCGACCTCGACACAGAGGCGAAGGATATCGCTGCCGAATTCCTCCGCCTTTTCCAGTTCGCCCGGCTGGTTGGCGTCGTACAGGATCAGCGGATGCAGATTGCCGTCGCCGGCATGGAACACATTGGCGACGCGCAGCCCATACTGGTTCGACAGTTCGGTCATGCGCGCCAGCACCTCCGGCAGGCGGCCGCGCGGGATGGTGCCATCCATGCAGTAATAATCCGGCGAGATGCGCCCCACGGCGGGGAAGGCGGC
This sequence comes from Oceanibaculum sp., assembly GCF_022449305.1. Lineage (NCBI taxonomy): Bacteria > Pseudomonadati > Pseudomonadota > Alphaproteobacteria > Rhodospirillales > Oceanibaculaceae > Oceanibaculum > Oceanibaculum sp. The sequence continues at coordinate 2,718 of NZ_JAKUSO010000083.1, forward strand.
CTTGCGCCCGGCCCAGAAATTCAGCCGCTCCGCCTCGTTCTCGCTGACCCGGTTATAGACCGCGCCGTTCGCGGCGGCGATCTCCGCCACCCGCGCGATCAGGTGATCGACCTCGACCTCCGGCCCGTCCAGTTCGACGATCAGCAGTGCCTCGACATCGCGCGGATATCCCGCATGCACGAAATCCTCCGCCGCGTGGATCGCCGGCCGGTCCATCATCTCCATGCCGCCGGGGATGATGCCCGCCGCGATGATGGCGCCGACGCAGTTTCCGGCACTCTCGCTGGTCGGGAAGCCCAGCAGCACGGCGCGCGCGGTGGCCGGTTTCTGCAGGATGCGCACGGTCACTTCCGTCACCACGCCGAGCAGTCCTTCGGAGCCGATGACCGCGCCCAGCAGGTCATAGCCTTCCGCATCCAGGTGCCGGCCGCCGATGCGCACCACCGTGCCGTCGATCAGCACCATCTCCACGCCCAGCACATTGTTGGTGGTCAGGCCGTATTTCAGGCAGTGCACGCCGCCGGAATTCTCCGCCACATTGCCGCCGATGGTGCAGGCGATCTGGCTCGACGGATCGGGCGCGTAATAGAAGCCCTTTTCCTGCACGGCGGTGGTGATGCCCAGGTTGGTGACGCCCGGCTGCACGACGGCGCAGCGATTGTCGTAGTCGATGTCGAGCACGCGGTTGAACTTGCCCATGCCCAGCAGCACGCCATCGGCCAGCGGCAGCGCGCCCCCGGACAGCGAGGTGCCGGCCCCGCGCGGCACCACCTTCACCTTGTTCTCGTGGCAGTAGCGCAGCACGGCAGAGACCTGTTCCGTGGTCTCTGGCAGCACGACGATCATCGGCAGGGTGCGGTAGGCGGTCAGACCGTCGCTCTCGTAGGCCTTCATCTCCTCGGGCGCGTCGATCACGCCTTCGCCCCCCATCTTCCCACCGGGCACGATAGAACGCAGCGCGGCGACGATCTCGCCCCGGCGGGCCAGGGTTGCCTTGTCCGGCTCCGGCATCTGCATTTCTGTCCTCCCTCAACCCATATTGGTAATACCAGTTGGGCCTTTATTTGTCATCCTGCATACAGCCAGGCGCAGCCGGGGGCAATGGGGAGGTGGGAAGAATAATGGCTTACCGTGCCGCCTCATTTCTCCGTCGTCATTCCCGGGCTTGTCCCGGGAATCCAGGCTTCAGCCTGCTCGGCGGATATCCAGCGAGCCGAGGCCTGGACCCCCGCAACAAGTGCGGGGGTGACGGTTGGAGAGGGCGGGTATTTTCTTACCCTCTTCCGCAAGGGAAGAGGGGGCAGTCCAAAACCCACGCAAACGAAAACCGCCGGGCCTTGCGGCGCCGGCGGTTTTACGAATAGCGGTAGAAACCGCGACTCAGCCCCTGGGACTTAACCCTGGCGGGCCTTGAAGCGGGGATTCTTTTTGTTGATCACATACAGGCGACCACGACGACGCACGATGCGGCAGTTCTTGTCGCGCTGCTTGATCGACTTCAGCGAATTGACGATCTTCATCGCCGCAATCCTCGTATGTCGAATGGAAAGAGGCCGGGAACATACGGACCGCACCCCCTTCTGTCAACGGCGGATCGGCGGGTAAGGCGCGGAAAAGACTCTTATTGCGCGAAGGGCCGTTCCACCGGGTGCTTTACCCCGGTCGCGCGGCAATGTCATTATAGGTTGTGGTTCTGACATTTCTGACGCCCTCGACGCCGGAAACCGCCCTGTGGGGCGAACGGCTCTATCTGCGCCCGCCGCGTCGGCGCGACTGGCGGCAATGGGCGGAATTGCGCGCGCTCAGCCGGGATTTCCTGACTCCCTGGGAGCCGACCTGGGCCGGCGATGCGCTGAGCCGCGCCTCCTATCGCCGCCGCCTGCAGCGCTATGCCGAGGAGTGGGAGCGCGACGAGGGCTACGCCTTCTTCCTGTTCCGCAAGGATGACGACCAGTTGCTGGGCGGCATCACGCTGGGCAATGTGCGGCGCGGTGTGGCGCAGTGCGGCAGCTTCGGCTACTGGATGGGCGTGCCCTTCGCCGGCCAGGGCTATATGACGGAAGCGGTACGGCTGGGCCTGCGCTTCGCCTTCGGCACGCTGGGGCTGCATCGTGTGGAGGCGGCTTGTCTGGTGCATAACGAGTCCAGCCGGCGGGTGCTGGAAAAGGCCGGGTTCAGCCGCGAGGGGCTGGCGCGCGGTTACCTGAAGATCGACGGCGCCTGGCAGGACCATCTGCTGTTCGCCATCCTGCGCGAAGACCTGCGGGACCGGCTCTAGGCTCAGCCTTTACGCCCAGCCTTTACGCTCGCCCGGCCTCGCCCGACAGCATGCTGGGCTCGACGCCGATCTTCGCCATGGCGCGCTCCCACTTATGGTCGAGATCGCCTTCATCGAACACCAGCGCGGCATCGGCATCGACGCTGAGCCAGCCATTCTCCTGGATTTCGGTATCGAGCTGCCCCGGCCCCCAGCCGGCATAGCCCAGCGCCAGCAGCGAGCGGCTGGGTCCGCCGCCATTGGCGATGGCTCGCAGGATGTCGATGGTCGCGGTCAGCCCGAAGCCGTTATCGACCAGCATGGTCTCTTCCTGCTGGTATTCCGCGCTGTGCAGCACGAAGCCGCGGCTGGTCTCCACCGGCCCGCCAAAATGAATCTTCTTCTCCGGCTCGGCCATTGGGGCAGAGAGGTTCAGCTGCGCCATCAGGTCGGTGAAGGTCAGCGTGCCGATCAGCCGGTTCACCACCAGCCCCATGGCACCCTCTTCATTATGGGCGCACAGATAGATGACCGACCGGGCGAAGCGCGGGTCGCGCATCGTCGGCATGGCGATCAGCAGCTTGCCCGTCAGGTAGCCATCATCGCCGTGCGGGTCGTTTCTGTCGTCGAAGCTCATCGGCGTCTCATCGCAGGCGTCAGAATATCGTCACTATATTTGGGGGCGGCGGTCAGGTAAATCACGTCCTGGCTATGGGCTGCCACGTCTGGATTTAGCCGGGCGTTGCGTTATAGTCTGCCACGAAAGCCGGCGAGGTTCCGCATTTCCGCCGCGCAACGCTGAAAATCCAGAGAAGGGATGACGTCCGATGACGATCAAGGTTGGCGACAAGATTCCGTCCGTGACGCTGCAGGTGAAGACCGCCGACGGCATCAACGAGGTGTCCACCGACGATTTCTTCAAGGGCAAGAAGGTCGTGCTGTTCGCCCTGCCGGGCGCCTTCACCCCGACCTGCTCGGCCAAGCATGTGCCGGGCTTCGTCGAGAAGGCCGCCGATCTGAAGGGCAAGGGTGTGGATACCATCGCCTGCCTGTCGGTGAATGATGCCTTCGTCATGGATGCCTGGGCCAAGGACCAGAAGAGCGACGGTAAGGTCGTCATGCTGGCCGATGGCAGTGCTGCCTTCACCAAGGCGGTCGGGCTGGAGCTGGACCTGACCGCGCGTGGCATGGGCGTGCGCTCGCAGCGCTACGCCATGATCGTGGATGACGGCAAGGTCACCCGACTTGAGGTCGAGGAGCCGGGCGCCTTCCAGGTCTCCAGCGCCGAGAGCATCCTGGCGAAGCTGTAAGCTTCTGCGCAGGGAATATCGGGAAAGGCGCCGCTTGCGGCGCCTTTTTCGTGGATGCGGGTTTGCTTTAGCGCTCGCTTGTGGAGGGCCGGATTTGGCCGTATAGTCCCGTCCCATTGTGCATTGCAGCAATGGGGAGTCCGATGTCGCTTGAGGAAAGGCGCGGCGCCTATATCGACGAGCTGGCGGTCGGCCAGACCGCGAGTTTCAGCAAGACGGTGACCGAGGCCGATATTGTGCTGTTCGCCGGCATCTCCGGCGATACCAACCCGGTGCATCTGGACGAGCAATATGCCGGCCAGACCGTGTTTCGCGGCCGTATCGCCCATGGCCTGCTGTCGGCGAGTCTGATATCCACCGTGCTGGGCACGAAGCTGCCGGGGCCGGGCTGCATCTACCTCAACCAGACGCTGGCCTTCAAGGCGCCGGTGCGCATCGGCGATACGGTGACCGCCCGCGTGACGGTGAAGGACATCTTCCCCGACAAGAACCGGGTGGTTCTGGAAACCATCTGCCATGTCGGTAACAAGGCGGTGCTGGATGGCGAGGCGACGGTGATGGTCCCCGCCCGTGCCGAGGCCGCGGATTAGGGATAGCTGTCCCTCGCCCCGGAAGGGGAGAGGCCAGGAGGCAATAAAAAGAATCCCTCGCCCCGGAAGGGGAGAGGGATGCGGAAGCTTACGAACGAAGTGAGTTAGCGGGAGCTGGGTGAGGGGAGACCGGTTCCGCCTGTGCGACACCCCCTCACCCAGCTCCGCCTAGTTCGCTTCGCTCACAAGGCTTCACAACCCTCTCCCCCAAGGGGGCGAGGGAAAGCGTAATGCGGAGTTCCATAGGCGTGGCGGTGCAGAAGAATCGCCCCTCCGCATAAGAGTCTGTTGATCTTGCCGGCCAGATTGGCCAGCTTACAGGCCGCTTTCGTGCAACATAACGGGCAGGGCCATGCGCATCTGGCGCGATCTCGCGGCGATTCCGGCGGCCGACCGCGGCGCCGCCATCGCTATCGGCAATATGGACGGGGTGCATCTGGGGCACCGTGCGCTGATTGACCGTGCGCGCGCCATCGCCGCCGAACGCGGCTGCCCGGCCGCCGCGCTGACCTTCGAGCCGCACCCCCGCCTGCTGTTCCAGCCGGACGCCGCCCCCTTCCTGCTGTACGGGCCGGAGGAGAAGCTCGCATTGCTGGCCGCCACCGGGCTGGACGCCACCTATGTGCAGAGCTTCGACCGGGCGCTGTCGCTGCTGCCGGCGGCGGAGTTCGTGTCGGAAATCCTGGTGCGCAAGTTCGGCGTCTCCCATGTGGTGGTGGGCGAGGATTTCCATTTCGGCCACAAGCGCGGCGGTGATGTGGCGCTGCTGCGCGAGCTGGGCGGGCGCCACGGCTTCGGCGTGACAACGCTGGCGCCGGTGCCGGCCCCGGATGGCGGGGTCTGTTCGTCCAGCCGTATCCGCGCGCTGCTGGCCGAGGGCAAGCCGGCCGAGGCGGCGGCGCTGCTGGACCGCTACTGGACGCTGCAGGGCGTGGTGGAGCGCGGCGACCAGATCGGCCGCACCATCGGCTATCCGACGGCGAATTTCCGGCTTGGCAAGGTGCTGCACCCGGCGCGCGGCATCTATGCGGTGGAGGCGCAGATCGATGGTCATGGCCCCTGGCATGCCGGGGCGGCCAATTTCGGCATCCGCCCGACGGTGGCCGATCGCGGCGACCTGATGGAGGTGCATCTGCTGGACTTCACCGGCGACCTCTATGGCCGGCGGATCAGCGTCCGGCTGGTCGATTATGTGCGGCCGGAGAAGAAGTTTGACGGGCTGGACGCTTTGCAGGCACAAATCGCCCTCGACTGCCGCGTGGTGCGGGAAATGCTTGCTGCCGCACGGCCGCGCGGTTCTGCCGCCGGCGCAAGCTGAGGCACCACACGGGCCGGCGCGTCACGATTTTCGGGGATATCCCCTCTCGATTGCCAAGAGTTCGTTCGATGAGCGTTGATTACAAAGCGACCGTCTTTCTGCCGAAGACCGATTTCCCGATGCGCGCGGGCCTGCCGCAGATGGAGCCACGCCTGATCGAGCGCTGGCAGAAGATCGGCCTGTACCGGAAGATGCGGGAGGTCGCCAAGGGCCGGCCGCTGTTTGTGCTGCATGACGGCCCGCCCTATGCCAACGGCCATCTGCATATCGGCCACGCGCTGAACAAGACGCTGAAGGATGTGGTCACCCGCTCGCAGCAGATGCTGGGCAAGGATTCCAACTACGTCCCCGGCTGGGACTGCCACGGCCTGCCCATCGAATGGAAGGTGGAGGAGGAATACCGCGCCGCCGGCCGCAACAAGGACGAGGTGCCGATCAACGATTTCCGCGCCGAATGCCGGCGCTATGCGGAAAAATGGGTCGCCATCCAGTCCGAGGAGTTCCGCCGGCTGGGCGTCGAGGGCGACTGGGACCGCCCCTACCTCACCATGGCCTATGAGGCCGAGGCGATCATCGCCGCCGAGCTGCAGAAATTCGCGCGCACCGGCCAGCTTTATCGCGGCTCCAAGCCGGTCATGTGGTCGGTCGTCGAGAAGACCGCGCTGGCCGAGGCGGAGATCGAGTATCACGACTACCAGTCGGATACGATCTTCGTGCGTTTCCCCGTCGTGAAGGCGGGCGACCCGGCGCTGGACGGCGCCAGCGTGGTGATCTGGACCACCACCCCCTGGACCATGCCGGGCAACCGGGCGATCTGCTATTCGGATCGCATCTCCTACGGCCTCTATGAGGTGACGGACGCGCCGGAGGGCAACTGGGCGGCGAAGGGGCAGAAGCTGATCCTGGCCGATGCGCTGGCCGAGGGCGTGCTGAAGGCGGCCAAGGTCGATGGCTATGAGCGGCTGACCGGCGTGCCGGGCGAGGCGCTGGCCGGTGGTATCTGCGCCCATCCGCTGCGCGGTCAGGGCTACGAGTTCGACGTGCCGCTGCTGGCAGGCGACCATGTGACCGACGATGCCGGTACCGGCTTCGTGCACACCGCCCCCGGCCATGGCGCGGACGATTTCGAGGCCTGGATGGACAATGCGCGCGAGCTTTCCGCGCGCGGCATCGATACGACGATCCCCTTCACGGTGGATGATGACGGCTTCTTCACCAAGGAGGCCCCTGGCTTCGAGGGCCGCCGCGTCATCACCGACACGGGCGAGAAGGGCGATGCCAACCAGGCGGTGATCGATGCGCTGGCGGCGGCCGGCATGATGGTCGCGCGGGGGCGGCTGAAGCACCAGTATCCGCACAGCTGGCGCTCCAAGAAGCCGATCATCTTCCGCAACACGCCACAATGGTTCATCCATATGGACCGCGACATCGACGGCAAGGGCGACAGCCTGCGCGCGCGGTCGCTGAAGGCCATCGACGAGACCGCCTTCTATCCGGCGGGCGGCCAGAACCGGCTGCGCTCGATGATCCAGAACAAGCCGGACTGGGTGGTCTCGCGCCAGCGCGCCTGGGGCGTGCCGATCGCCGTGTTCCGCCACAAGGAGACCGGCGAGCTGGCCCCCGGCCCGGATTTCGCCGGCAGTGACGATCTTGCGCAGCGCATCCGCGATGCCTTCATGGCGGAAGGCGCGGATGCCTGGTTCGCCGAGGGTGCCAAGGAGCGCTTCCTCACCGGGCTGGTGAACGATCTGGAGCCGTGGGAGCAGGTCCGCGACATTCTCGACGTCTGGTTCGATTCCGGCTCGACCCATGCCTTCGTGCTGGAGCAGCGGCCCGACCTGAAATGGCCGGCGGATGTCTATCTGGAAGGGACCGACCAGCATCGCGGCTGGTTCCATTCCTCGCTCATCGAAAGCTGCGGCACGCGCGGGCGCGCGCCCTACGATGCGGTCATCACCCACGGCTTCACCATGGCCGAGGACGGCCGCAAGATGTCGAAGTCGCTGGGCAACCAGGTGTTCCCGCAGGATGTGATCGACCAGTCCGGCGCCGATATCCTGCGCCTCTGGGTGGTCAGCACCGACTATGCCGAGGACCAGCGCATCGGCCCGGAAATCCTGAAGACCACCACCGATGCCTACCGCAAGATGCGCAACACGGTGCGCTGGATGCTGGGCACGCTGGACGGCTATGACGGTGCCGCGATGCCGCTGGCCGAGATGCCGGAGCTGGAGCGCCTGATGCTGCACCGGCTGGCGGAGCTGGACCGGCTGGTGCGCGACAGCTACCGCGTCTATGACTTCAAGCGCATCGTCGCGGCGATGATCCAGTTCATGACCGTCGATCTGTCGGCCTTCTATTTCGACGTGCGCAAGGACGCGGTCTATTGCGACGCGCCGGACAGCCCGCGCCGCAAGGCGGCGCTCTATGTCGTGGACCGGCTGTTCCACAGCGTCGTCACCTGGCTGGCGCCGATGATGCCCTTCACCATGGAGGAGGCCTGGCTCGCCCGGCACCCGTCCGAGGACTGGTCGGTGCATCTGGAGCTGTTCCCCGAGGCGCCGGCGGACTGGCTGGACGCGGCGCTGGCCGAGAAATGGGAGATCGTGCGCGATGTCCGCCGCGTCGTCACCGGCGCGCTGGAGCTGGAGCGCGCGCAGAAGCGCATCGGCTCCTCCCTGCAGGCGCACCCAACCGTGCATGTCTCGGGCGAGGCTGTGAAGGCCTATGAGGGGCTGGACGCGGCGGAGATCTTCATCACCTCCGGCGCCACCCTGACCACGGACGCGGCACCGGCGGACGCCTTCCGCCTGCCGGATGTCGCCGGCGTGGCCGTGGTGCCGGGCCTGGCTGGCGGCGAGAAGTGCGAGCGCTGCTGGCGACAGCTGCCCGAGGTTGGCCATGTGCCGGGCCATGAGGCGGTGTGCCAGCGCTGCGCCGATGCGGTCGAGACGATCCAGGGGGCGGCCGCGTGACGCGAGCCGGCGGTTCTCTTGCGCGGCTGGGACTGATCGTCGCCCTGCTGATATTCGTCGCCGACCTGGCGACGAAGGAATGGATGCTGTCGCTGATCTTCGATCCGCCGCGGCGGATC
>NZ_JAKUSO010000084.1:0-11233 GCF_022449305.1 Oceanibaculum sp.
TACCGGTAAAACTCGACCCATTGGCACCGTTTGTGCCGGTCTGATCATTGCTAACAGTCACAACTGCCATGATTCCGCCTCTCCTTGGACGCAGCTCTAAGTGCGCGGTTGCGGAACCCATGGGGGAGGAAACCCGATAAGGAAACCCGACTTCCAAAAAAGACGAAAATTCCAATCCACCGAATGACGGCTATGTACAATTTCCGTCTAATTTGATTTTTCCGTCTGATATTCTAATTACGTCAATCGCCTTACATTCTGGGGGTTTTCGGGAATTATATGTTATCCCTGAAAGGCGATTGGCGGTTTGCGCTTGAATTCTGCTTCATGAGCCGCAAGTTTAATCTTCCAATGAGTGGAAATTGGAAATTGCCGTTTTACTGGCTTCGCCAGCGCCTTGCCCGCAACGTCAAAGCCCGATGAGCACCGATTTTCCGCAGAAGCTTCGCCTGATTCAGATCGTCACCGGCTGCGCGACCCAGAAGGAAATGTATGCGCGCTTCAAGGCGCTGAATCCGCACACCGGCTACGATCCGCAACGCGCCTACAAATGGCTGCAGGGGCGCTCCAGTCCGCGCGACATGTCGGTGTTCGAGGATATTGCCCGGCTGCTCGACCTCGATGTGCCGGGCGAGGCGGTTCGCAACAGCACCATCGACGAGTTCCGCACCCTGATAGAAGCCCGGCGGGGGCCATTGCCGGCGGAGGTGGCGCCTGAGGCCCTAGGTGGCGCTTTGCGTCTGCCGACCTATCTGGCGGGCCGTTTCCTGGCGATTGCCAGGGCCTGGGCACCGGACCGGCGCGACTGTCTGCTGGCGGGCATCCTGACCCTTACCCCGGATGCCACACAGGGGATCGGCGTGCATTATCAGGAATATCTGCCGGCCGGCCATCTGGTGTTAACGGGTGCCATGCAGCGGATTGGCCGCAGCGCACGGGCGACGGCCATCAATGAAGAGGACGAGACCTTCATCGATTTTTGCCTGCAGATCCCGCCGGCACCGGCTCCTGTGCTGTACGGCATCCTCAGCGGTGCGGCGATCCAGGATCTGGAGATGCGCCCCTCAGCCTGCCCGCTGATCTGCCTGCGCGCCGATGCCGTGTCCTCTGAGACTCTGTGCAAAGCCAGCGGCTATTATTCCAACACACCGGAATCGGCCAGTGACCTGGCCCTTGTTGCCGGACTCGCCGGGGAGCAAGCGACGACCTTCGGCGCGAAGGCACATGAGTTCCTGAATGCCAGCGAACCCGGCCTGATCAGCGTGACGCCGTCCGAACTGGCGCCGCTGATCGCCAGCGCCTATTCGCAGGCCTAAGGCCGCGCCGGCTGGCCCGCAAAAGCCTCCCAGGTGAGGCCGGGGCGATAGCGTCTCGTGATCCGGCCGTCCTCCAGCGCCAGCAGGTGCAGCCAGCCATTGTCGAACAGCTGCCGTACCCCGTCATGCCGGCGCAGGATGTCGGTGATCGCCTCGGCGGGTGCCTCGACCAGCACTGACAGGCGCAGCGCCTCATGCGCGGGCTTCTCGCCGTCATGCACGGTCTGGACCGGCAGGCCGGGGCGCAGCAGGCCACCATTGCCCTCGACGACGCCGATGCCGCCGACGACATTGTGGATCAGCTTGTTGCCGCCGCCGAAGGTCTCTAGCGCGACGGTCGAGCCGTAATATTGCAGGCTGATCCAGCTGGCCACCACCACCGGCGCGGTCAGGATCAGCTCCAGCGTCGCGAAGCCCCTGTCCTGCCGCCAGTCATAGCTGTGCAGGAAGGCCCGGCCTTCAAGGTCACGCCCCGCCGTCACGGTCCGGGGCGCGGCGATGAAGGCGCCGCAGCCGGCAAGGCCCCATTCCGGCCGTACCTCGGCCCAGTCCGCCGCGCGACGGGCAAGGTTTTCGCCGACAGCACCGGGCAGCCGCAGGGCACGCTCGGCCCGGGCCTGCCGTCCGGCGGCGGCGAGCCAGGCTTCCGCCTGCTTCAGGAGGTCGGCATGGCCGGGAGCCTCCGTGTCGCGGTACAACGTCACGCTGTCTGTCACCGTATCGTGCAGGCCGGCGACGAACAAAGTGTCCTGCGGCAGCGTGATCCCCAGCGCGGGCAGGCCGGCCCTGGTCTCCGGGTCGTTCAGCAGGGCGGCGAGCAGGCGCGCGGAAACCTCGCCGGTCTGGCCGCTGCAGGCACCGCAATGATAGGCGCTCTGGTGCGGATTGTTGGTCACATTGGTGCCATGGCCGACCAGCAGCACCAGCCTTGCATGGGCTTCCGTCAGGCTCATGGCGCGCAGGACAGCGGCGGCCGTCTGCGCCTTCTGCGCTGCTGTCAGCCCATCCTCGAACCGTGGCAGCCGCTGCGGGGAGGGGGGCTGTCCACCCAGCCCCAGCGCGTCGCGGATCAGCTTGCCGCCATAGGCCGGGCCCGCCGCCTCGACGAAGGCGAAGGAGGAGACTGCCGCCTGCCGGAACCGACCCCAGGCCCGCCGCGCGCGTGCCGCGATCCGCGTTGCCGTTTCCTGCTGCGTGTCGCCATGGCTGGTCGTCGTCAGCGCCGGGTTCAGCAGGGCCGGCAGATGGGCCTGCGCCTCATCCGTCCCTTCCGGCCGATGCGCGACCGGCAGGCCGAAGAAGCCGGCGAAACCCAGTGTCTCGATCCCCTGATCCTGGCTTTCCAGCGCCCGGCGGATGATTTCGGAGCGGACATCGATGCAGAAGGCCGCCTGCAGCGTGGCGCGCCCCGGCTGTGCCGTCGGGCCGGAGAGCAGCCCGGCAAGCCGGCGCTGATGCGCGCGCTCGGCGGCGTCCTGCAGGATGGCGTCCAGCAGCTGATCCGGCGCCGGAACCAGTGGCGCGGCATGCGCCGTCACGGTCGCCTGCCAGTCGGTGGCGACCGCCGGAATTTGGGCCAGCAGCGCTTCTTCCCAGACCAGCCGGATCGCCAGCAGGTCGGTCAGGGTGGTGTCGGTGCCGCCCTTCAACTCGGCCTGCCACAGCAGCCAGCGCGCATGCTGGGGCCAGCCGCCCAGATCGAGCAGCAGCCGGTGGAAGGCCGTCTCCGCCGCTTCCGCCGGCAGGTCCAGCCGCTCGGCTGCGCGCAGGATGGCCCGGTCGGCGCTGTCGGGCGCCTCGGCCACATGGGCGCAGAAGCCTTCCAGCCCGGCGATCTCCGGCGTCAGGTCATGGGTCGCCCATTCCCGCCAGGCGGCGAAGGCACCATGACCCGGACGCGGCGACCAGAGCGCCTGCCCCCGGTCGAAATGGCCAGCCGCCCAGAGCCCGACGCTGCGGGCGATGATCGCCGGCCAGTCGGTTCCGGTCGCATGGGCGGCCAGCGCCGCCACGGTCGGCAGTGCCTCGGGGGCAGGGGCCGCCTCCCGCATCGCCACCTTCAGCGCTGCCAGGTCGCGCGGCTTCGCGGAGGTGGGGCAGGCGGTCAGCGCCGCCGAAAGGTCATCGTCGGTGATCTCGCCCGCCGTCACCTTCTGGGCCAGTTCCGCGCGCGGCTGGGTCAGGCTGATCCCGGCGGTGCGGGCGAGTCGGGCCGAGGTCTGCGTCAGATCCTCGTCCGTCTGGCCGAGAAAGGGGTTCACCGCCACGGTCGCATCCAGCGGAAAGGCCGGCGGGATGGCGCGTGCCGCCGCCTCGGCAGCCCCAAGGAGCTGCGCGGCCCGCGAGGGGGCGATCTGGTGATGCTTCAGGAACATCGGAACTCTCCCGGTTCAGGCGTTGCTGGAGGTCCGGAAGCCGCCGATCATGCGGTCCAGAAGCGCATTCAGGTAAAGCCCGTTCGCCAGATGCACCCGGAGCCCGGCGGTCGAGGGGTGATGCGCCCAGAGCGGGAACAGGGCCTGCGCGAAGGCGACAAGGCCGAAGGATAGCACCGCCAGCACGATCAGCGCCCATTCCAGCGACCCGGCGACCGGTGCTTGCGGCAGCCATGGCCCCCACACGGCCTGAGCGGCGACCTGGAAGCCAAAATAGGCCAGCGCGGTGGCCAGAGAGGCGGTGGCCGTCCGCAGCGTCAGCGCCCAGGGGGCGGCATCGGCCAGCCCCTGGGCGATCAGGTAGGAAACGCCGAAGATCAGCATCGCCCCCAGCGCCAGCGTCTGCGGCGACTTCTCGCCCAGCAGCAGGGTGAACCCGGCCGCCACCGCGACATACAGCACCAGCGCCAGCGCGAAGGACCGGGCGACGGCCGCGAGATTCGGCACGGCGACCGGGCCGGGCTTGCGGATTGCATTCACCGCCTGCACCGCGCCGCCCGAGGACAGGAAGGCATGCGCCTTGTACAGCGAATGCGCCACGATATGCAGCAGCGCCAGCGGCCAGAGCCCCAGCCCGCATTGCAGCAGCATGAAGCCCATCTGCGCCACGGTGGACCAGGCCAGCGCCGTCTTCACCGCGCTTTGCGTCAACATCACCAGCGCCCCGAACAGGGCGGTGACCCCGCCGATCAGCACCAGCGCCGCCATCGCGCCGGGGCTGGCCTGCATCAGGCCGGACAGGGTGATCAGCAGCACCCCGCCGGAATTGATGATGCCGGCATGCAGCAGCGCGGAAACCGGCGTCGGCGCCTCCATCACCTCGGTCAGCCAGCCATGCACGGGCAGGGCGGCCGTCTTCAGCACTGCCGCGAGCACCAGCAGCCCGACCGCGATGAGCGCCTGCACCGGCAGGGTCGTCGCCGCCGTCAGCAGGGCGATGTCGGTTGTGCCGAAACTCAGCCAGAGCAGCAGTGCCGCCAGCAGCAGCGCTGCATCGCCGGCGGTCCAGACCCGGATGAACTTGGCCGCGGCGCGCCGGGCCTCCGCCCGTTCCGGATAGAAGAGCAGCAGCTGCCGCAGGATGAGGCCGATAGCGATGAAGCTGGCGGCCAGCACCCACAGGCTGGCGGCCTGCACCAGCAGCAGGACCGCCGCGATGGCGGCCAGCACCAGCCCGTGGAACCGGCCTTCCCGCGCCTCGCCATCGAGATAGCGGCGGGAATAGCGGATGACGACCCAGCCGACGAAGGCGACCAGAAGCGCCAGCGTCACGCTGATCGCATCGAGGCGGACCAGCGCCAGCCCTTCTATCGGACCGTCGGCCAGCAGCTGCCCCAGACCGCCCAGTATCAGCAGCAGGCTCGCCAGGCTTGCCGCCTCGGCTAGCAGGGGCAGCCGCCCGGGGCGGCGTCCGCAACGGAAGGCAAAGGGCAGGGCCGTCGCTAGGAGCACCAGCGGCGCCAGGGCCGTGAGCGGAAAGGCCGTAGAGAGGACGCTGGTCATCGCTGGCTCCGTTAAGGGTGAATGGGGAGCCATGTACAGCTTGCTGTTAATTCAGAAAATTACATATATTGTGTCATTTAGTTCTATAATATCGAACAATGGCGCATCTGAACCTGCATCATCTCCGCCTGTTCCGGGCGGTTGCGAGCGATGGCACCCTCACCGGGGCTGCACGGACGCTGAACCTGTCGCAATCCGCGCTGTCCACACAGCTGCGCGCGCTGGAGGCGTCGCTGGGCCAGGATCTCTTCGAACGCCGGGGCCGTAGCCTTGTGCTGACGGAGGCCGGGCGCATCGCGCTCGATCATGCCGAGGCGATCTTCCGCACGGCCGACGACCTGACCGCGACCCTGCGGGAGACCGGGCGGGCGAGGCGCGCCCTGCGCATCGGGGCGCTTGCCACCCTGTCGCGCAATTTTCAGCTGCGCTTCCTGCAGCCCCTCATCGGGCGGGCTGATGTCGAGGTGATCCTGCGCTCGGGCCCGCAGGACCAGCTGCTGCGCGGGCTGGAGGGGCTGTCGCTCGATGTCGTGCTGACGAACCTCGCCCCGGCGCGGGATGCCGCCAGCCCGTGGCTGGTGCACCGGCTGGATGAGCAGCCGGTCGGGCTGATCGGCACGCCGGCGCGGTTTGCTGCCGGAAGGTGCACGCGCCCCTTGAAGGATTTGCTGGCTTCGGAGCCGCTGATCGTACCGACGCCGGAAACCGGGCTGCGCGCCGCCTTTGACGCGCTGGCCTCGCGGCTGGGAGTGACGCCGGTCTTCGCCGCGGAGGTGGATGACATGGCGATGATCCGCCTGCTGGCGCGCGCCGATGCCGGCCTCGCCATCATCCCGCCCATCGTCGTGCGGGACGAGCTGGCGGCGGGCACCCTGGTCGAGGCCGCTCGGCTGGACGGCATCAGCGAACCCTTCTTCGCCGTCACCCTGCAGCGCCGCTATCCCAACCCGCTGCTCACGGACGTGCTCGGTCCGAAGCAGGACGGGGGAAGCTGATCCGCACACGGATCGGCTCCCCGCGAGCGGCATCAGAAGCTGCTGATTTTTCAGACAAGAAACTGGCGGAGGGAGCGGGATTCGAACCCGCGAAGAGCTATTAACCCTTACACACTTTCCAGGCGTGCGCCTTCAACCACTCGGCCATCCCTCCGGCCTGACGGGTGCCTGCCGAAGCGGCCCCGTTTGGAAGCGCCGCAACCTAGCCGAGAGCGCCCCCGGATGCAATGCCCGATGCAATGCCCGATGAACGCCGTAAACAATCTTCCGTTTCCGGCAGCGCGGGCATGCGGTACGGGCAGGATATCAGCATGCAATGGAAGTTGGGCGGTGCGGGTCACAGGCCGTCACGAAACCGTCAAGGGAAAGGCCGTGCGGTAATGAATCATTGCCGAAGCAGGGGGTTAACGGCACACTACCCCCGTCCTACGCGATTGGGAAATCATGCGTATCTTCGGTCGAGTCCTGGGGTGGGTGCTGATATTGGCCGCGGTCGCCGTGCTCGGTGCCGATGCGCTGGCGGCCCTCGATTCCGGCCAGTTCGCCCCCCGGCCGATGGGCCAGCTCTGGTTCCAGCTCGATCGCGGCAGCCTCAACCTGATGCAGGCCGTCGTGCAGCGCTATCTGGCGCCATCGATCTGGGACCCCGGCATCGTCTCGGTGCTGCTGCTGCCGGCCTTTGTGGTGCTCGCCGTTCCCGGCGTGCTGCTGGCGCTGCTGTGCCGGCCCGGCCCGGAGCGCCGCAAGCCCCTGTTCTACTAAGCTATACAGTCGCAGCCTGGTGGTCTGGTGCCAGGCAATGGCTGTGGCTGTGGTCGGCCAGTGTTTCGATGACCCGGCAGTCTGCGACGCTGCCGCCATCGCAGGCCGTCACCATGCGCACCAGCTCCGCCTCCAGCGCCTGCAGCCGGGCGATCTTGTGCCGCACATCGGCCAGATGCCTGTCGGCGATCCGGTCGGCGGCGGCGCAGGATTCCTCCGGCGTGCGATAGAGCATCAGCAACTCGCGGATCGACTCCAGCGAGAAGCCCAGCTCCCGCGCATGGCGCAGGAAGTTGAGATGCCGGCGGTGGCGCTCGTCATAGCGGCGCTGGCCGCCCGCCGTGCGGGGCACGGGCGGCAGCAAGCCCTGTTCCTCGTACCAGCGCACTGTTTGCTCGTTGCAGCCGGCCTCGCGGGCCATATCGCGGATGCCGTAGCTCGCCATGATTTTTCCTCTTGAAGCTCAAACGACTGTAGCTCTCATCTTTATGTGCGAAGGCGATTGCCTGTCTGCAAGAGGATGGAAAGATGAGTGGCTGCTGCGGTCCTTCGCATGATCTCGGACATGGGCACGATCACGGTTCGGCTTTTGATGGCGCCTCGCCGGCCTATCGCCGGGTGCTGCTGATCGTGCTGGCGATCAACGCCGCGATGTTCGTGGTGGAGGTAGCGGCTGGTGCTATCGCCGGGTCGTTGGCGCTTTACGCCGACTCGGTGGATTTCGCGATGGATGCCGCGACCTATGGCCTGTCCTTCTGGGCGATCGGCCGGGCGGCGGAGACGCGCGCCCGCGTGGCCTTGCTGAAAGGCGGCAGTCTCGGCGTCATCGGCACGGCGGTGCTGGGGATGGCGCTGTGGCGGCTGTACAGTGGGGCGCCGCCGGAGCCGATCACCATGGGCGCCATCGGCCTGCTGGCGCTGGCCGCCAATGTCATCAGCGCGGTACTGCTGTTCCGCTGGCGCGACGGCGACGCCAATGTCGCCTCGGTCTGGCAATGCACGCGCAACGACGCCATCGGCAATGTGCTGGTGGTGCTGGCGGCGGTCGGCGTGTTCGGCACCGGCAGCGCGCTACCCGACCTGATCGTGGCGTCCCTGATGGCGGCACTGTTCCTGAACTCCGCCTTCCGCATCATCCGGCAGGCGCGGGGCGAGTTGCGCAGCGCGGCGGTGCAGGCCGGGTAGGTGCCAAGTCGTCGGGGGTACTGGATTTTGCGCCTGCCGCCTGCTACCAGTCTCGGCGGAATCCAGAACAAGCCCGGCTGGCGGCCCGCGTGGCTGTGCGGCCCAGCAACCGCAGATCGAGGCAGCGCCCCATGGTCGATTTCGTCTATCAGGACATGTTTCCGCTGGGGGAGGACAAGACCCCCTACCGCAAGCTCACCAGCGATTTCGTTTCCACCGTGAAGCTCGACGGCGCCGACATCGTGAAGGTCGCGCCGGAGGCGATCACCCTGCTGACCGACCAGGCCTTCCGCGATATCTCGCACCTGCTGCGCCCCGGCCATCTGGCGCAGCTGAAGGCGATCCTCGACGATCCGGAGGCGTCGCCCAACGACAAGTATGTCGCCTTCGACCTGCTGAAGACCGCCAACATCGCGGCCGCCGGTATCCTGCCGATGTGCCAGGACACCGGCACCGCCATCATCATGGGCAAGAAGGGCCAGAATATCTGGACCGGCGGCGGCGACGAGCAGGCCATCGCGCGCGGCGTGTTCAAGACCTATACCGAGACCAACCTGCGCTACAGCCAGCTGGCGCCCTTGAGCATGTTCAAGGAGAAGAACACCGGCTCCAACCTGCCGGCGCAGATCGAGATCTATGCGACCGAGGGCAGCGCCTACAAATTCCTGTTCATGGCCAAGGGCGGCGGCTCGGCCAACAAGGCCTTCCTGTTCCAGCAGACCCCGGCGGTGCTGAACCCGGAGAAGCTCTACGGCTTCCTGGAGGAGAAGATCAAGACGCTGGGCACGGCGGCCTGTCCGCCCTACCACCTGGCCATCGTGATCGGCGGCACCTCGGCGGAGATCAACCTGAAGACGGTGAAGCTGGCCTCGGCACGCTATCTGGACGGGCTGCCGACCCAGGGCAGCGAGACCGGCCACGCCTTCCGCGATGTGGAGGCGGAGCAGAAGATCCTGGAGATGACCCGCCAGATGGGCATCGGTGCGCAGTTCGGCGGCAAGTATTTCTGCCACGATGTGCGCGTCATCCGCCTGCCGCGCCACGGCGCCTCGGTGCCGATCGGGCTTGGCGTTTCCTGCTCGGCCGACCGTCAGGCCGTTGGCAAGATCACGAAGGAGGGCGTGTTCCTGGAGGCGCTGGAGCGCCATCCGGAGAAATACCTGCCGGAAGTGACCGACGACAAGCTCGGCGGCGAGGTGGTGAAGGTCGATCTGAACCGGCCGATGGACGAGATCCGCAAGCAGCTGTCGCAATATCCGATCAAGACCCGGCTGTCGCTCTCCGGCCCGATGATCGTGGCGCGCGACATCGCCCACGCCAAGCTGAAGGAGCGGATCGACAGCGGCGAGGGGCTGCCCGACTATTTCAAGCAGCACATCGTCTATTACGCCGGTCCGTCCAAGACGCCGGAAGGCTATGCCTCCGGCTCCTTCGGCCCGACCACGGCGGGGCGCATGGACTCCTATGCCGAGGTGATGATGAAGAATGGCGGCAGTTTCATCTCGCTGGCCAAGGGCAACCGGTCGGCGCAGGTGAAGAATGCCTGCAAGACCTATGGCGGCTTCTATCTCGGCTCCATCGGCGGCTCGGCGGCACGGCTGGCGCAGGACTGCATCACCAAGGTCGAGGTGCTGGAATATCCGGAACTGGGCATGGAAGCGGTCTGGCGCATCGAGGTGGTCGATTTCCCTGCCTTCGTCATTATGGACGACAAGGGCAACGACTTCTTCGCCGACCTGCTGCCGGAGTAGGGGCAGGCGTGCAGGCTGCGCCATTTCACCAGCCGTCATTCCCGGGCTTGTCCCGGGAATCCAGGGTGCAGCTTACTCGACCGACGATCCAGCGAGCGGAAGCCTGGACCCCCGCAACAAGTGCGGGGGTGACGGGCGAGAACTACGAGAAAACCCCTCTCCAATGCCGGGAGAGGGGTTTTCTCTTACGCCTGCCCTTACTATGCCTGTTTGGCCTCGATGATGCCGCGGCGGATCGTACGGGTGCGGGTGAACAGCTCCTGCAGCTTGTCGCCCTCGCCCCAGCGGATCGCGCGCTGCAGGTAGCTGAGATCCTCGGAGAAGCGCTGCAGCATCTCCAGCACGGCTTCCCGGTTGTTCAGGAAGATGTCGCGCCACATCACCGGGTCGGAGGCGGCGATGCGGGTGAAGTCGCGGAAGCCCGAGGCGGAGAACTTGATCACCTCGTTCTTCGTGCTTTCCTCCAGATCGACCGCCGTGGAGACGATGGTGTAGGCGATCAGATGCGGCAGGTGCGAGGTGATGGCCAGCACCTTGTCGTGATGCTCGGCATCCATCTCCTCGATCATGCTGCCGGCCCGCTCCCAGAACAGCCGCAGCTTCGCCGTGGCTGCCGGGTCGCCGCCGGGCAGCGGGGTGAGGATGCACCAGCGCCCCTCGAACAGCTCCGCGAAGCCGGCATCCGGGCCGGAATGCTCGGTGCCGGCAATCGGATGGCCGGGTACGAAATGCACGCCCTCGGGGATATGCGGGCCCATGTCGCGCACCACGGCCATCTTCACCGAGCCGACATCGCTGACGATGGCGCCGGGCTTCAGATAGGGGGCAATCGCCTCCGCCGCCGCGCCGCAGGCGCCAACCGGGGTGCAGACGATGATGAGGTCGGCATCGGTCACCGCGTCCTTCGCCTCGGCATGAAGGGAATCGGCGAAGCCCAGCTCCGCCACCCGCTTGCGTGTTGCCTCGCTGCGCGAGGTGACGGCGACATGCCGGGCGAGGCCTTTCTTGCGCGAGGCCCAGGCGAGGGAAGACCCGATCAGCCCGGCGCCGATCAGGGCGACGCGCTCGAAGACGGGGTCATTATTGGGAGTAATTTCTTGCGTGCTCATGTCAAAAACTCTGCCAGCGTATCCACGACGATCTTCATTTCCTCCTCGGTACCCACCGAGAAACGCAGATAGTCGGGCAGGTTATAGCTGCGCATTTCGCGCACCAGGATGCCGCGGCTGTTCATGAAGGCCAGCGCGGTGTCGGCATTCTTCGCCGGGTCGGCCGGGAACCGCGCC
>NZ_JAKUSO010000085.1:0-10818 GCF_022449305.1 Oceanibaculum sp.
GCGCCCGGACTTCACGGACCCAGCCTACCCCGGCCAACGCTTCTATTGCTGGCACTGCGCGCTGATGGAGGGGGTGCTGGCGTCCTTCCCGGAACTTGCCAAACGCCTGGATGTCGTGCGGATCGCCTGGCCCCGGCCAAGGCAGCCGGTCATCGCCCTGGCCGGCGAGGCAAACCAGTCCGTGCCCCTGCTCGTGCTGGCGGAGGGCGCGTCATCGGCGCACCAAACCGGCACACATGAAGGAAGGGTGCTGGTCGCCGGCAAGGACGCCATCCTCGCCGCCCTGTCGGAGCGGCACGGTTTCCCCGATCCGCATCCCTAGAACCGCAGACGACGGTACAAGCCATCCCACGGCATGCCTCCCCTGCGCCTTCCTGGCAGGGATAAGCGCCGTTTTTCTGGCATGCCCCGCTTGACGCTGCTAAACAGGACAACCCACTTGTGGATAAATGCCGGTTGGCGGCACAGTAGTACGGAATTGGGATACGAAATAGGAACCGGGACAGGTTCCGCTGCGGGAGTGAAGATGATGGCCGAGAAATGGTCGCCTGAGAATTGGCGCACGAAGCCGGTAAAGCACATGCCGTCCTATCCGGACGCAGAGGCGCTGACCGCTGCCGAAGAACAGCTCTCGGTCTATCCGCCGCTGGTTTTTGCCGGCGAGGCCCGCAAGCTGAAGAAGGCGCTGGCCAAGGTGTCGGAAGGCAAGGCTTTCCTGCTTCAGGGCGGCGATTGCGCCGAGAGCTTCAAGGAATTCCATCCGAACAACATCCGCGACACCTTCAAGGTGCTGCTGCAGATGGCGGTGGTGCTGACCTTCGGTGGCGCCGTGCCGGTGGTGAAGGTCGGTCGTCTGGCCGGCCAGTTCGCCAAGCCGCGTTCCTCCCCCACAGAGGAGATCGGCGGCGTGTCGCTGCCGAGCTATCTCGGCGACATCATCAACGGCATGGAGTTCGAGGCCGAGGCCCGTCAGCCCGACCCTCAGCGCATGCTGCGTGCCTATAACCAATCGGCATCGACGCTGAACCTGCTGCGCGCCTTCAGCCAGGGCGGCTTCGCCGACCTGCATTCGGTGCATCGCTGGAATCTGGGCTTCGTGGAGCGTAGCCCGCAGGGCGAACGCTATGCCGAGATCGCCGACCGTATCGACGAATGCCTGGCCTTCATGAATGCCTGCGGCATCACCGGCGACAGCGTTCCGCAGATGCGCGAGACCGAGTTCTATACCTCGCACGAGGCGCTGCTGCTGCCCTACGAGCAGGCGATGACCCGCGTCGATTCGACCACGGGCGACTGGTACGACACCTCCGCCCATATGGTGTGGATTGGCGACCGGACACGCCAGCCGGATGGTGGACATGTCGAATTCTGCCGTGGCATCAAGAACCCGATCGGCCTGAAGTGCGGGCCCAGCCTGCCGACGGACGATCTGCTGCGGCTGATCGACATCCTGAACCCGACGAACGAGCCGGGCCGCCTGACGCTGATCGCCCGCATGGGCCACGACAAGGTGGAAAAGCACCTGCCGCCGCTGATCCGCGCGGTCGAGCGCGAGGGCCGCAAGGTGGTCTGGTCGTCCGACCCGATGCATGGCAACACGATCAAGTCCTCGACCGGCTACAAGACCCGGCCGGTGGACCAGATCCTGACCGAGGTGCGGCGCTTCTTCGACGTGCACCAGGCCGAGGGCACCCATGCCGGCGGGATTCACTTCGAAATGACCGGCCAGGACGTGACCGAGTGCATGGGCGGCGCCCAGGCGATCACCGAGGAAGCCCTGCAGGACCGCTACCACACGCATTGCGATCCGCGCCTGAACGCCTCGCAGGCGCTGGAACTGGCCTTCCTGCTGGCGGCCGAGCTGAAGGAATCCCGCACCGTCGACCGGCGGGTCCAGGCGGCACAGTAACCTTCCACGCCCCCTTCCCGGCCGGTTAAGAACCGCGCCGGGAAGGGAGCCGCGGACCAACGGAAGGGCCGGCCCGCCGCAAGGCGGGCGGCTGCAAGGGCGATGACTCCCGACATCAACGATATTCCGAAGCTGACGGACAAATACTTCCTGAAAAGCAAGGAGGTCGTCCGCCGCTTCGGCGATGCCCGCGTCACCTATGGCGTGTTCATGCGGCGGCCCGTCACCTTTGCGCCGCGCCTCGCCATCGACTGGCTGCAGGGCGTGGCGAAGGCACGCGGCACCAGCTTCGATATCGCGCCGAACTTCAAGGAAGGGGCCTGGGTCGGCGCCGGCGATCCGATGATGTACATCACCGGGCCGTTCCTGCATCTGGTCGATCTGGAGACCATCTTCCTGCAGAAGATCGGCGCGGCCTGCGTCGCCGCCTACAACGCCTATACCATCTGTTCCGACCTGCCGAAGGTCGCCTTCCTGGCGATGGACGCCCGCCACTGTGCCGGGCAGGAAATGATGGAGCTGATGGCCTATGGCGCCTCGGTCGGCTCCGAAAAGGCGAAGAAGAAGGTCGGCGCCGTCGGCTTCATCGGCTGCGCCACCGACGCGACCGCGCATTTCTTCGGCCAGAACCAGGGGCTGGGCACCATGCCGCATGCGCTGATCGGCTATGCCGGCTCCACCCTGCGCGCAGCGGAAATGCTGCATGAGGCCTATCCCGACGAGCCGATGACCGTGCTGGTCGATTATTTCGGGCAGGAGATCACCGACGCGCTGGACGTCTGCCGCCGATTCCCTGAGCTTGCAGCGGCCGGCCGCCTGTCAGTCCGCATGGACACCCATGGCGGCCGCCATGTCGAGGGGCTGGATATGGCGCAGAGCTACGCCGTGCTGGACCGCAACTGCCCGGAGGCGATCCGCGGCTACCGCAGCGAGAAGGAGCTGCGCTACCTGATCGGCACCGGCGTCTCCTCCGCCGCCATCTGGCACATGCGCGAACAGCTGGACCAGGCCGGTTTCCCGAAGGTCAGGATCGTTGCCTCCAGCGGATTCTCGCCGGAAAAATGCCGGATGATGGCGGTCTCCCAGGCGCCGGTCGATGTGATCGGCACCGGCTCCTACCTGCCGGAGAAATGGAGCGAGACCTACGCCACCGCCGACATCATCGCCTATGACGGCAAGCCGATGGTGAAGCTGGGCCGCGAATTCCTGATGCAGCGCTGGGAAGAGATGCAGAAGGCCGGATCGCCCCCCGGATCGCCCATGGGGCTGGCATCGGGGGATAGATGAGCCTCGTTGCGCTGAAGGATATTCTGGGGGAACTGTCGGAGGCGATGCAGGAGAATTGCAGCCATCTGCCCCAGAATCGGACCCCCACCATGGTCTATGCGCTGGCCAAGGGTGCTGCCGATATCCATGACGGGGCAGTGAACAGCCTGAAGCCCTCGCTGCCTCCCACCAAGGAGATCGCCTGCGATGCCGGTTGCAGCCATTGCTGTCACCTGCCGGTGGTGACGGAGGCGATCACCGTATTGCGTCTGGCGCACTACATCCGCACGACTTTCTCGCCGGAAGCGATCGAGGCGCTGCGCACCCGGATTGCTGCCCGGCAGGCGCTGCTGCTGCCGCTGGAAAGCGCGGCGCGGCGGCATTTCCGGCAGGCCTGCCCGCTGCTGGAAAACGGCCGCTGCGCCGCGTATGAGGCCCGGCCACTGATCTGCCGCAGCTTCAATTCCTTCGATGAGGCGGCGTGCCGCACGGAGATTCTCGAAAAGGCCAATGATTTCTATATGGAAGGCTATCCGCTGCCGTTCGAGATCGGCAGCGCGCTGACAAGGGGAATGGTGGACGGTCTGTCGAGCGCCGGCTACCGCGACGCCCAGCTCGATCTGGCGGCCGCCCTTGGCGTGGCGCTGGACCGTGCCGACGCGGCCGAGGCCTGGCTGGCCGGCGAGGATATCTTCGCCGATTCACTGGTCGCTTGATCGGTTTCCGGCTGCCCGATAGGGTTCGTCCAACGATAATCACAAAACGCCCGAAACTGCGGAATTCCCATGCCTGAGACGACCCGTCACGCTGCCGGTCTGCCTGTCGATCTGCCCCCCGCCGACTTACCGATGTCCGGCGTACGCGTGCTGGACTGCGCGACCTTCATCGCCGCCCCCTTCGCCGCCTCCATCCTGGGCGAATTCGGCGCCGAGGTGATCAAGGTGGAGCAGCCCGGCGAGGGTGACCCGTTCCGCAAGTTCGGCACGCCGGCGGCGCGCGACACGCTGGCCTGGCTGTCCGAGGGGCGAAACAAGAAGAGCGTGACGCTGAATCTGCGCGACCCGAAGGGCGCCGAGATCTTCCGGCAGCTGATCGCGAAGGCCGATGTGCTGTGCGAGAATTTCCGCCCCGGCACGCTGGAGAAATGGGGGTTGGGCTGGGAGGAGCTGAAGAAGATCAACCCGCGCCTGGTCATGCTGCGTGTCTCCGGCTACGGGCAGGATGGCCCCTATCGCGACCGGCCGGGCTTCGCGCGCATCGCCCATGCCTTCGGCGGGCTGACCTATCTGGCAGGATTGCCGGGTGAGCTGCCGGTGACGCCGGGCTCGACCTCGCTCGCCGACTATATGAGCGGCCTGTACGGCGCCATCGGCGTGCTGCTGGCGCTGCGCCAGCGCGACAAGACGGGTAACGGCCAGTATATCGACATGGCGCTGTACGAATCGGTATTCCGCGCGCTGGACGAGCTGGCCCCGGCCTTCTTCAAGATCGGCAAGCTGCGCGAGCCGGAGGGCACCGGCACCACCAATGCCTGCCCACATGGCCATTTCCGCTGCGGCGACGGCAGGTTCGTCGCCATCGCCTGCACCTCGGACAAGATGTTCGAGCGGCTGGCGCAGGTCATGGGCCGGCCGGAGCTGGCGGCCGAAGACATGTTCCGGACGACCCGCCAGCGCCTCGCCCGCCACAAGGAGGTGGACGGGCTGGTCGCCGCCTGGATGCACTCCATGAGCCGCGACGAGGTGATGGCGGCCTGCGTCAAGGGCGAGGTACCGTGCGGTCCGATCAACTCCATCGCCGACATCGCCGAGGACCCGCATTTCGCCGCGCGCGGCAACCTGCTGCGGCTGGTGGACGAACTGGCCGGCGAGGTGGTGATTCCGAACGTGCTGCCGCGCCTGTCCGACACGCCGGGCCGTGTTGCCAGCCTGGGGCCGGCGCTGGGCGCGGACAATGACGCGATCTATGGCGATCTGCTGGGGCTGAGCGCGGAAGAACGCGCCACTTTGAAGGATGCGAAGGTGATTTGATCGCCCGGCAATTGACACCGCCGGTTTCGGGGCCATTCTACCGCACATGACAGACACGCTCGCCCTTGCGCTCGCGCAACTGAACCCCACCGTCGGCGATATCGATGGCAATCTTGCCAGGCTGCGCAAGGCGCGGGCGGAGGCCGCCTCCAAGGGCGCCGACCTGCTGCTGACCAGCGAACTGTTCCTGTCGGGATATCCGCCGGACGATCTGGTGCTGAAGCGCATGTTTGTCGCCGCCTGCATGGAGGCGGTAGAGCATTTCGCAAAGGAGACCGCCGATGGCGGCCCGGCGGTGCTGCTGGGCACGCCCTGGCGCGTGACCGGCCCGGAAGGCGAGAAGCTGCACAATGCCATCGCGCTGCTGGATGGCGGCAAGGTTCAGACGCTGCGCTTCAAATACGACCTCCCGAACTATGGCGTGTTCGACGAGAAGCGCGTGTTCCAGGCAGGGCCGCTGCCGGGACCGGTGAATTTCCGCGGCATCCGGCTGGGCGTGCCGATCTGCGAGGATATCTGGACGCCGGAAGTCGTCGAGTGCCTTGAGGAATCCGGCGCCGAGATGCTGCTGGTGCCCAACGGCTCCCCCTTCGAGGGCGCCAAGCTGGATACCCGCCTGAATATCGCCACCGCGCGGGTTGTCGAATCCGGCCTGCCGCTGGCCTATCTGAACCAGCTGGGCGGCCAGGATGAGCTGGTGTTCGATGGTGGTTCCTTCGTGCTGAACGCTGACCGGTCGCTGGCGGTGCAGATGCCGGCCTGGAAGGAAGGGGTAACCGTCACCCGCTGGACCCGTGAGGGGGATGGCTGGGTCTGCGCGCCAGGCGAGATGACGGCCCCCTCCGCCGACCATGAGACGATCTATCAGGCCCTGGTGCTGGGTGTACGCGACTATGTGCTGAAGAACCGCTTCCCCGGCGTCGTTATCGGCATGTCGGGCGGCGTCGATTCGGCGCTGACGGCGGCGATTGCCGTCGATGCGCTGGGTGCCGACAAGGTGTGGACGGTGATGATGCCCTCCCCCTACACCAGCGACGAAAGCCTGGAGGATGCTGCGGAGGCCTCGCGTCTGCTGGGGGTGCGGCTGGACAGCATCAATATCGGCCCGGCCATGCAGGCCTTCGATCTGATGCTGCAGCCGGTGTTCGACGCGCTGCCGCCGGACACGACGGAAGAGAACCTGCAATCCCGCGCGCGCGGCATCACGCTGATGGCGATCTCCAACAAGTTCGGCCATATGGTGCTGACCACCGGCAACAAGTCGGAGATGTCGGTCGGCTATGCCACGCTCTATGGCGACATGTGCGGCGGCTACAACGCGCTGAAGGATGTCTACAAGACCGCCGTGTTCGAGCTGTGCCGTTGGCGTAACCAGGCGGATATAACCGGCCTGCCGCTCGGGCTGCTCGGCCCGTCCGGCACGGTGGTGCCGGAGCGCATCATCACCAAGCCGCCCTCCGCCGAGCTGAAGCCCGACCAGAAGGACGAGGACAGCCTGCCGCCCTACCCGGTGCTGGACGAAATCCTGGGCCATCTGATCGAGGACGAGATGCCGGTGTCCGAGATCGTGGCGAGCGGCAAGGACCGCGACCTCGTCATGCGCATCTGGCGCATGCTGGACCGGGCGGAATACAAGCGCCGCCAGGCCCCGCCGGGCGTGAAGATCACCCGCCGCTCCTTCGGGCGGGAACGCCGCTACCCGATCACCAACGCCTTCCAGGGCACCTAAGGCCGGTATCATGACCCTGGTCCGCTTCGCGCCCAGCCCGACCGGCCGGCTGCATCTGGGCAATGCCTTCATCGCGCTGGTGAATTCCCTATTCGCGCGGAAGAGCGGCGGGCGCTTCCTGCTGCGCCTCGACGATACCGACCGGGAACGCTCGACGGCGGCATTCGCCTCTGCCATCGAATCCGACCTCGCCTGGCTTGGCATCGAATGGGACGATTTCGCCCGCCAGTCCGCCCGGCTGGACCGCTATGACGCGGCCATCGACAGGCTGAAGGCGTCCGGCCGGCTCTATGCCTGCTACGAGACGCCGGAGGAGCTGGCGCTGAAGCGCAAGGCGCAGCTGAACGCCGGACGCCCGCCGGTCTATGACCGGGCCGCACTGGTCCTCAGCGATGCCGACAAGACGGCGCTGGAGGCAAACGGCATCCTCCCGCATTGGCGCTTCCTGCTGCAGGGCGACGATCCACGATGGGCGGACCTGGTGCAGGGCGACAGCCACATCCAGATCGCCAGCATGAGCGACCCGGTGCTGGTCCGCGCCGATGGCGTGCCGCTCTATACGCTGGCCTCTGTGGTGGATGATGGCGAGATGGGTGTCACCCACATCATCCGGGGCGCCGATCACCTGTCCAACACCGGCGTACAGTTGCAGCTGTTCGCGGCCCTGGGCTTCGCCGCCCCGGCCTTCGCGCATCTGCCGCTGATCAGCGATGCCGAGGGCCAGGGCCTGTCCAAGCGCATTGGCAGCCTGTCGCTGGAGAGCCTGCGCGAGGGCGGGCTGGAGCCGCTTTCCATCGCCTCCCTGCTGCTGCGCCTCGGTCAGGGCGAGCCGCCGGAACCCTGCCCGGACTGGCCGTCTTTGATCGAGGCCTTCGACATCGCGAAATTCGGCCATGCCACGCCGCGCCTGTCGGAAGACGACCTCACGGCGATGAACGCGAAGCTGCTGCACGCCCTGCCCTATGCGGCAGTGGCGGACCGGCTGCCGGAAGGTGCCGATGCCGCGCTGTGGGAGGCGGTAAAGGGCAATATCCAGCGCCTGTCGGATATCGCGGACTGGCAGCGCATCGTCGTTGGAACGGTCGAGACACCGCCCCCGGAGGACCCTGAACTGCTGGATAAGGCCGCCGATCTGCTGCCGCCTGATCCTTGGGATACCGGGACCTGGAAGGCATGGACGAAAGCCGTGCAGGAGGCCACCGGCCGCAAGGGCAAGGCGCTGTTCCTGCCGTTGCGCCTCGCCCTGACCGGCCGCGAGCATGGACCGGAGCTTGCCAATCTGCTACCGCTGATCGGCCGCGCGCGCGTGCTGGACCGGCTCTGTCGACGCTGATCCGCGCCGCCTCGCCATCCTATCGTCCGATCACCGAAGAGACTTGCCGTGCCGCTGTACCTGCACAATACGCTGACCCGCCAGAAGGAGGAATTCCAGCCGCTCGATCCGGGCAATGTGCGGATGTATGTCTGCGGCCCCACGGTCTATGACTATGCCCATATCGGGAATGCGCGGCCGGCGGTCGTGTTCGACGTGTTGTACCGGGTGCTGAAGGCACTCTATCCGACCGTCACCTACGCCCGCAACTTCACCGACGTTGACGACAAGATCAACGCCAAGGCCAAGGCCACCGGCGAGGAGATCGGCACGATCACCGCGCGCACCACGCAGGCCTATCTGGAGGATATGGGCGCGCTCGGCGTGCTGGAACCGGATGTGCAGCCGCGCGCCACCCAGCACATCGCGGAGATGATCGCGATGATCGAGACGCTAATCGCCAAGGGCCACGCCTATGCGGCGGACGGGCATGTGCTGTTCAGCGTGCCCTCCATGCCGGACTATGGCCAGCTTTCCCGCCGCAACCGCGACGAGCTGATCGCCGGTGCCCGCGTCGAGGTCGCGCCCTACAAGAAGGACGCAGCGGACTTCGTGCTTTGGAAACCGTCGGAACCGGACATTCCCGGCTGGGACAGCCCGTGGGGCCGTGGCCGGCCCGGCTGGCACATCGAATGCTCCGCGATGAGCGCCAAATATCTGGGCGACAGCTTCGACATCCATGGCGGCGGGCTGGACCTGATCTTCCCGCACCATGAAAACGAGATCGCGCAGTCGCGCTGCGCCAGCGGGGCCAGCTTCTTCGCGCGCTACTGGGTGCATAATGGCTACCTCACCGTCGAGGACGAGAAGATGTCGAAGTCCATCGGCAACATCGTCACGGTGCGGGAGCTGCGCGGCGACGCGCCGGGCGAGGCCATCCGCTATGCCCTGCTGGCCGGCCATTACCGCCAGCCGCTGAACTGGAGCCGCGCGCATCTGAAGGAATGCAAGACCGCGCTCGACCGGCTCTATACCGCGCTGCGGCGCGGCCCCGCCCTGCCATCGGCGCCGGGCGAGGTACCGTTCGAGGTGCTGGCGGCACTGGAGGACGACCTGAACACGCCGCTCGCCTTCGCGCATCTGCATGAGCTGGCGACCCGGCTGAACAAGGCCGAGAGCGATGCGGAGATCGCCGAGGCAAAGGCCCGGCTGCTGGCCGCCGGCCGGCTGCTCGGCCTGCTGGTCGAAGATCCGGAGGCCTGGTTCCGCTGGCAGCCGGAAGGGGCCTCCGCAGGGCTGTCCGACGCCGAGATCGAGGCGATGATCCAGGCCCGGCAGGATGCCCGCAAGGCCCGGAACTTCGCCGAGGCCGACCGTATCCGCGACGCGCTGACCGATGCCGGCATCGTGCTGGAGGATGGCCCGCAGGGCACCAGCTGGAAGCGGGGTTAGACTGGAAAATTACGTTCCCTCTCCCCTTGCGGGAGAGGGTTGCGCAGCCTTATCGAGGCTCAAGCCGAGATTAGGCGAAGCTGGGTGAGGGGGTATCGCACCGCCGGAGCCGCCCCCTCACCCGGTTCG
This sequence comes from Oceanibaculum sp., assembly GCF_022449305.1. Taxonomy (NCBI): domain Bacteria; kingdom Pseudomonadati; phylum Pseudomonadota; class Alphaproteobacteria; order Rhodospirillales; family Oceanibaculaceae; genus Oceanibaculum; species Oceanibaculum sp. The sequence continues at coordinate 9,828 of NZ_JAKUSO010000085.1, forward strand.
CTATCGCTCACCACCCTCTCCCGCAAGGGGAGAGGGTGAAAAAAGGCCATACAGCCGCAGCAATGGCACCAGATCATGCCGTGCCGGGTCGGGCCGCAGCGCCGCCCGGCAGTCGGCCCACAGCACCGGTTCGCCCAGGCAGCGCGCCAGTATCTCGGCCAGCGCTTCCGCGTCCCCTGCCCGGGTCAGCAGACCGAGTGACTGACGCCGCACGACCTCCGCCATGCCGCCAATCTCCGAGGCGATCACCGGGCGGCCGGCGGACAGCGCCTCCTGCAGCACCAGCGGGTCATTCTCCCACCAGATGGACGGGCATAATATCCAGTCCACATCGCGCATGAGGACCGGCGCTTCCTCCGGGGCGTAGGCGCCATGCAGCGTCACTGTCTCGCCCAGTTCGCCCAGCAACGGTGCAATTTCCTGCCGATAACTGTCCGGCATGTGCCGGTCGTCGCCATGCACCGACAGGCTGAAGCGCTGCCCTGCCCGCTTCAGGGCGACGCAGGCGCGCAGCAGCACCGCCAGCCCCTTGTGCGGCAGCAGATTGCCGAAATAGCCCAGCCGGTCGCGACGGCGGTCCTCCGACGTCTCCGGCGGCAACGGATTGGACGACTCGTGGGGCGCGATATTCGGCAAATGATGCAGCTTCCCGCGCGGCAGACCCCATGCTGCATAACGCTCCAGCGCGAACAGGCTGGGGGCGATGAAGCCGTCCACCAGATCGAGATGCGCCGACAGGAACAGCTTGCGGCGCTGAAAATCCGCCGCCGACAGGCCGGGACAGCAGGCAGCGCAGGCCTTCGGCTGAGCCGTTTCGCACAGCGCCCCCTCCCCGGTCACCATCAGCCCGTCACGATGGCAGGGCAGGTGAAAATCATGCAGCGACAGGATGATGCGGGCATCCGGCAGGGTGCGGCGGAGCACCGCCAATGTCTCCGCCCCACAATCATAGACATGGTGAAGTTGAACCGCATGCGGATGCAGCAGTGCG
>NZ_JAKUSO010000086.1:0-10576 GCF_022449305.1 Oceanibaculum sp.
CGAGAGCGCCCTGGTATAGTCGCGCTCCCCGGGCAGGATGTCGGGAATGGTCGCCTGGAAGGCTGGCGTGAAGGCGGCGGAGAAGGACTGGAACAGGAAAACCAGCGCATAGATCTGCCAGATTTCGGTGACAAAGGGCAGCAGCAGGACCAGCGCCGCCCGGCACAGATCGAGCAAGACCAGAAGCCGCCGCCGGGGCCAGCGGCCGGCAAGCGCGCCCGCCACCGGTGCGACGCCGACATAGGCGACCATCTTCAGGGCCAGCGCGGTGCCGAGCACCGCCCCGGCATCGGCGCCGGCAAGGTCATAGGCCAGCAGGCCGAGCGCCACCGTGGTGAGGCCGCTGCCGAGCAGGGAGAGTATCTGCGCGGCGAACAGGTGCCGGTAGATACGGTTCGCCAGAATGTCGAGCATGTCGCGCCGCCTTCAGAGGTAGCGGGTGATTTCCTTGAATTCGGCAAGATGGTCCTGCCCGTCGCCGGCCACCGCACTGTCCAGGCAATGGTCGATATGATCGCGTATAAGGACGCGCTTGGCTTCGCTGATCGCCCGCTCGACCGCATGAAGCTGCTGGGCGAGGACGACGCAGGGCCGCCCCTCATCCATCATGGCGATCACACTGCGCAGATGGCCTTCCGCGCGGCGCAGCCGTTTCAGTATGTCGTCATGATGATGGTGGGGCGCGTGATCCGTCATTATCGGAACATATCCCCCCAGGGGGGATTGAAGCAATGACGTTTTGCCGATAGTGTTCTGGCGTCTGGCCGCTTGGCGGACAACCGGAAATCGAAGGGTTCCCATGTCTTTTCGGCACGTGCTGGCTGCCCTGCTGGTTATGCTGATTGCGCTTGGGCCGGTGGCGCATGGCCATGCGGTTCCCGCCGACGCCTTCACGGCGGGACATGGGCGCTGGTTTCCGCCTGGCAGCGGGAAATCCTGGCGGCGCTGTCCGCGACCCTGCGAGCCGGCGTCGGCCAGAACGCGCCAGCGCATATGATGCCGCCTGATTGTCGGACGGCGCTTTTGTGCGCTACCTTGTATTCTCAAGAAGATAAGCTCGACTGACCAAGCCAGTTGGCATCGGGCAGGCGCATCGCAGGGACAGACAATCGGATGATCGATCATGTTTTTCAGGGAAGCCTGTTCACCAGCGACTTCCTGACCCAGTCGATTGTCCGCAACGCGGAATGGCACAGCGTCAGCGACGAAAAGATTGATCGCCTGGCAGCGGACCTGGCTGACCTCTTCAAAGCCTTTCCCACCGGGCAAACACCCAACGAGAGCCGAACCGAAGACGATTTGATCTGGCCGATCCTCCAGCGGCTCGGCTGGGATCAGGCGATGCGCCAGCAGAACCTGACGGTCAAGGGCCGGGACGATGTGCCGGACGGGCTGCTGTTCGCCGATGCCGGGGCGAAGGCGGAGGCCGACCGTTCCCTTGAGGAATGGAAACGCTACGGCTTCGGCCTTGCCATCGTCGAATCGAAACGCTGGCATCGGCCGCTCGACCGGCAATCTGGCCGGCAAGGCGAAAAGCTGGCGCCGTCCACCCAGATGCTGCGCTATCTCAGGCGCGTGGACGACCTGACCGAGGGCAGGTTGCGCTGGGGCATCCTCACCAACGGTGGCCGGTGGCGGCTGTATTTCTCCGGTGCACGTTCCGTCTCCGAGCAGTTCTTCGAGATCGATCTCGCTGCCGTCCTTGGCATCGCCGGCCATGACCAGGGGCTGTTCGCCCTTGATGACGGCGAAAGACGCCATGCATTGCGGCTGTTTGCCCTGATGTTCCGCCGGGAGGCATTCCTGCCTTCCGGGCCGGACATCAGGAGCTTCCACCTTCGGGCCATCGATGAAGGCAAATTCTATGAGGAGCGCGTCGCCGCCGATCTGTCGAACCTCGTCTTCGATACGGTCTATCCCCTGCTCGCGCGCGCCATCGCGGACGGTGCCCCTGACGCCGATCTGGAGGATGTACGCCAGGCGGCGCTGATCCTGCTCTATCGGCTGCTCTTCGTGCTCTATGCCGAGGATCGTGACCTGCTTCCGGTCAATGACGAGCGGTATGACGATTACGGCCTGCGCAAGCGCGTCCGGTTGGATATCGGTGACCGCAAGGACAGGGGCGATACCTTCTCGGCGTCGGCTGCGCGCTACTGGGCGGTGCTGGACGATCTGTGCCGCGCCATCGACGAATGCGCCACCTCGATTGGGCTGCCGCCCTATAATGGCGGCCTGTTCGACCGCGTGCGCACGCCGCTGCTGGGCCAGGTACGGCTGTCCGACTCGGTGATGGCCGAGGTGATCGACAGGCTGTCCTTCGAGCGGACGGACGGGTCCCGCAAATACATCAATTATCGCGACCTCAGCGTGCAACAGCTGGGCTCGATCTACGAACGGCTGCTGGAACACGAGGTGGTGCGCGACGGCCCCATCGTCGATATCCGCCCCAACATCTTCGCGCGCAAGGGGTCCGGCAGCTATTACACGCCGGACGATCTGGTCAACCTGATCATCCGCGAGACACTGGAACCGCTGATCCGGGCGCGGCTGGATGCCTTCCGGCAAAAAGCGGAGGAACTGGCCGCCACCGACATGGATGAAGGCCGCAAGCTGGGCATCCTGCGACGGCTCGATCCGGCCGAAAGGCTGCTCGACCTGAAAATCTGCGACCCGGCGATGGGCTCCGGCCATTTCCTGGTCAGCCTGGTGGACTACATGGCCGACCAGGTGATCGCCGCCATGGCGGAAGCCGGAGCCATGGTCGACTGGTGGGAATATATCTCGCCACTGGCCGACCGGATTGAAGGCATTCGCGCCACCATCATCGGCAATGCCGAGGACCGCAACTGGACGGTCGATCCCGAACAGCTGGACGACCGGCACATCATCCGCCGCATGGTGCTGAAACGCTGTGTCTATGGCGTGGACAAGAACCCGATGGCGGTCGAACTGGCGAAGGTGGCGCTATGGCTGCACAGCTTCACGGTCGGCGCGCCGCTGTCCTTCCTCGACCATCATCTGCGCTGCGGTGACAGCCTGTTCGGTTCCTGGGTAAAGACCGGCATCGCCAAGGCAACGGCCTATGGCAGCCCACTGCTGCTGCACAAGCCGGTGAAGATTGCTCTGGGATCGGCGGCCTCCATGCAGACCATCGAAGGGTTGCCGGACGCGGAAATCGCCGAGGCGCACCGCTCGCAGGAAATCTTCGACGGCGTCCGGATCATGACGGCACCGCTGGATGCCTTCCTGTCCCTCCTCCACGCCTTTGAATGGCTGGACCTGAAGGGCAAGGATAACATGAAGGCGCTGCAGGGCTTCTTCGACGGGTCCTATGGCGACCCGTTCGAGATCGCCCAGGGCACGCGCGAGCCGCTGGCGCGCGGAGAGCACGGCCGCCGTCTTGCCGATATCCTGGCCGAGGCGCGCACGCTGATGGCGGAGGAACGCTTCCTGAACTGGCAGGTCGCCTTCCCCGGCGTCTGGACCGACTGGGAGGCCGAGGGCCTCGTCGGCGGGTTCGACGCGATCATCGGCAACCCGCCCTGGGACCGCATGAAACTGCAGCAGGTGGAATGGTTCGCCGCCCGCCGCCGCGAGATCGCCATGGCGCAGCGCGCCGCCGACCGCCACCGGATGATCGCGGCGCTGGAACGCGACGGCGACCCGCTGGCCGCCGATTTCGCCAAGGCCAACAGCCGCGCCGAGGCGGCTGCCCGCATGGCCCGCAAGGGTGGAGACTACCCGCTGCTATCCGGCGGGGACATCAACATCTATTCGCTGTTCGTCGAACGATCGATGGCCCTGGTGAAGCCCGATGGCATGGTTGGCCTGCTGACACCGTCGGGCATCGCCTCCGACAAGACCGCCGCCGACTTCTTCAAAGGAATATCGACCCAGGGCCGGTTGAAGGCGCTGTATGATTTCGAGAACCGGCGCACACGCCACGACGCCCCGCCCTTTTTTCCTGACGTGGATAGTCGGTTCAAGTTCTGTGTTTTCGTCGCCAGCCCGTCCCCGACCTCCGATGCGGCTATGTGCGGCTTCTTTCTGCAAAGCGTTAGCGAGCTTGCCGACCCTGAGCGCCGTTTCCCCCTGACGGCGGAGGATTTCGCGCGCGTGAATCCCAACACCGGTACAGCACCAATCTTCCGCACGCGCCGCGACGCCGAACTGACCACCGCCATCTATGCCCGCCTGCCGGTGCTGACACGCCACACCGGCGGCGCGCCGGAAAAGGCGTGGCCGGTGAAGTACGCGACGATGTTCCATATGACGAACGATTCCGGTCTCTTCCGGACCCGCGAAGAGCTGGAGGAGCGCGAAGGTGCCTATCCGATTGGCGACAATCACTTCGATAGTCCCGCAGGACAATGGCTACCGCTCTATGAAGGCAAGATGGTGCAGGCTTTTGACCATCGCGCCGCCAGCATCGTCGTAAATCTGGAAAATCAGCATCGGCCCGCACAGCCGGAGCCAGCAACGATCGAGCAGCATACTGATCCATCCTGGCTGCCAAATCCGCAGTTTTGGGTTCTCGCAGAGAAATGCCTCTGGAATAGAGACATTGGGTGGACCCTTGGATTCAAAGAGATTACAGCACCGACCAACGTTCGCACCTTCATTGCTGCCTTACTGCCTGAAGTCGGGTTTGGGAATAAAATCCCACTCTTGTTACGCGAAGGTGATTTCAAAAAAGAGTGGCTTCTTGCCGCAAATTTTAACGCTATTCCATTCGACTATGTGACCCGACAGAAAATCCAAGGGCAGACTTTAAATCTGTTCATCCTCGAACAGTTGCCGGTGGTGCCGCCGGAGCGGTTCGATACGGTGCGCTTCGGTCCGAAAAGCGCCGGGGAGATCGTCCGGGACGCCGTGCTGGAGCTGACCTACACCGCGCATGACATGGCGCCCTTCGCCCGTGACATGGGCCATGTCGAGCCGGATGGATCTGTCAAGCCGCCTTTCGTCTGGGACGAGGAGCGGCGCCTGAAGCTGCGCGCCAAGCTGGATGCCCTGTTCTTTCATCTATATGGCGTCACCGATCGGGACGATGTGCGCTATATCTATTCTACCTTCCCCATCGTCGAACGGCAGGAGACACAGGCCTATGGTGGGCGCTACCGCTCGCGCGACCTTTGCCTCGCCTATATGAACGCCCTCGCCGCCGGCGACCCGGACGCGGAGATCGATCTTTAGCGGCCGGATATCTGACGGCTCTATCGGTTCCAAACCGGCACCCCTCCCCGCTTCTCAGCCTATTGCGTCAATGCCGACATCCAGCTCCTCCGACGTAGAGACAACCCGCGCGCACAGCAACCAGGGCAGGCAATGAACATGCGCCGTCATGCTTCGCTCCTCTACCTCGACAAACCCGCGCCCTGCGAGGATGCGATACGCCAGGGTGACCGCCAGTTGCACACCCAGTTCCGTGACAATATCGGCCTTCAGGCCAGCAAGAATCGCGTCGAAATTGTGTGCTCCCGGGGATGCAACCGGAACGACAGACACACGGTTCATCAGCGCTGGGGGAATACCCGCCAAGGCTGTTGGCGGTCAGAATCCAGTTCACCTGGCTGACGTCACGGGCAACACACAAACACTCATCGAACCAGTTACGGCTCGTCTCCGGCTCGAGAAGCGACAGCAGGGTATCCACCACGCCGCCGTTTCGTCGGCTGCTGCTGCCTTCTCGACTTCATCGACGATCAGAAGCGGGTTGGCCGCCCGCACGGAGGAAAAACTGGAGCTGGGTCATTTTGTGTCTCCCATTGGCAATGCGATCATGTCAATATAAAAATACAACATTATGAAAATATCCGGATATCAGTGCAGGGCCGCGCGCGCCCTGCTTGGGATTAACCAGCTCGAGCTGGCCGCCATGGCAGGAGTGGCAAAACAAACACTCGCGGATTTTGAGAGGGGTGCGCGCACCCCTTATGCCCGTACACTTGATGACGTCGTGAATGCCCTTGAAAAGGCCGGTATCCAGTTCCTGCCGGCCGGGGACGACCATGGAGAGGGCGTGCGTTTCCGGGACCCTGGTTGAGTCAGGGCACTTCTCACCGGAAATGGCGTGGTTTGATGTGCGGGCGAGGACGCCCGGCGAAGAATGCGCGAACGTCACCGCCGTGACCACATAGCTGTTGCACAGGCTTTTCAGAGCCTGTAAATTTCTTATTATCGGTCAAGGTCTTACAGGAAAATGGCTGGAAATCCAGGTCCCCCAGCCAACCTTCCCTGAACATCAGACGATATCGGCTACGCGGCTCAGGACGGGATGAGCGGCGCGATGGCGCGGTCGGACTCCCGGTCGCTTGACGCCAGCCCGGCGGCCACGCCGGCGCGGTCGGCCGCGTTGCGGTTCTGGCTCATCTTGCGCTTGCCCTCGATCCGGGTTACCGGCATGCGCAGGCCGACGATCCCGCGCAGCTGCGCCTGCACGAATTCCGGCGGCGCGTCGGACACTGCCCAGGGACCGGCGCGCTCGCCCTCATGCAGGTCGGTCAGCCGGGTGACGAGGTCCAGCAGCCGGTCCGCATCCTCGAAGAACTCGACCGGACCATGCACGTGGACGGCGACATAGTTCCAGGTCGGCACTACCTTCCCGGTTTCCCGCTTGGTGGCATACCAGGCCGGCGTGATATAGGCGTCCGGCCCCATGAAGACCGCCACCGCCTCGCCCACCGGCGGGATGCGCCATTGCGGATTGGCCTTCGCCAGATGGCCGTAGATCACCCCATGCTCCCCCTCGCTCCCGTCGAAGAACAGCGGCAGCGGCGTGACCATCGGCCCGTCCGCCGTGGCGGTGACGAAATTGGCCAGCCGGGCGGCGCGGATGGTCGCAAGGAGGCTGTCCTTGTCCTCGTCGCGAAAAGCAGGGGGTGTGTACATGGCAAGGCTCCTTGGCCCCACAGTCTTTCAGTGGGGCGCAAGGATGCCAGCAATCCGGCCGGACGGAAATCTCTGGTTTGTCGCCATGACAAAGCGCTGTCTTGGCTGCCCATTCCGGCCTGCAGGGTCAGGCGTAGAAGCTCTGGTCGATATCGGCGGCGGTGAGCTGGGATATGCCGATGAAGGTAAGGGTTGCCCCCGCCACCTCGATCACCACGCCCGCTTCGGTCACACTTTGCAGCGCAAGGGCCGCTTCCAGTGCGGCCACCGACACATTCTCCATGGCGAAGCGGTCGGTGCCCTGCGCGAAGTCGGTGATCGTGGTGGTCAGGACCGCCCCGGCGAAATTCGCATCGAAGCCGCGCAGCACGAACAGGTCGGCCCCCTCGCCGCCGGTCAGCGTGTCGTCGCCGAAGCCGGAATAGAGGATATCGTCGCCGGCCCCGCCGTTCAGGCTGTCATGGCCCTTGCCGCCGCGCAGGATGTCGTTGCCCTCGCCGCCCTCAATGCTGTCGCCATTCATGCCGCCGAACACGGAATCTTCGCCCTCCCCACCCAGCAGCGTGTCGCTGCCGGTGGCCGAGCCGATGGTGTCGTTGCCGTCCCCGCCATTCAGGTGATCATTGCCCTCGCCCAGCACGATGTTCTGGCTGCCGGCATCGCCCAGCACGATATTGGAGCCCGCCCCGCCGCTGACCACGACATCGCCGGAGATGATGGCGATATCGACATTGTTCAGCTGGATCGGCGTTCCCGCCGGCAGGTTGCGCGCATCCAGCACGATGGCGCTGGCCTGGCCGCTGTCCGGCGACCCCTCGATGACGATGGGGCCGGTATCGCCCGTACCGGACGGCGTCAGGGTGATGACGCGGATCACACCGTTGGCCGGCGCATCGGGATTGACCGTCGAGAGCACCGGCAGTGTGACGCCCTGCGGCAGCACGATGCCGGACGGCACCTCCGCCAGCAGGCCACCGCCCAATGCCGAGTTGGCGACGGTCGCACTCGGCCCGGTCACGGTGATGGATACCGTCGAGGGCAGGGTACCGGACAGCACCGGGTTGTTCGCCGTACCGATCAGCGGCACACCCTGCGTCGTCTGCTGGCCGCCATTCGGTGTGATGGTCACGGTCTCGATCTGCCGTCCGCTGGCATCGGTGCTGTAGCGGGTGGCGACATCCACCCCGCCCACACTGGTATCGGTCGAAGGCGGCAACGACGGGCCAGGACCCGGGTCCGGCGTCGGCGGTACCGTCAGATCCACGGTGAAGCTGTCGGCATTTGCGTTGCCGGCAACGCCATCGCCGTGATTGTCGGTAACTTCCCCTTCCACCAGGCCGATGGTGTAGGTACCTTCCAGCGCCGCCTCCCAGCCATTGCCGCCGGGCACTTCCACCGTATAGGTCGCGGTGTTGGTGTCGCCGTTCCAGACCGCCCCGGTCACCGTCAGGGTGCTGGTGTCGGGCGCCGTGACGGTGACATCGTTCGTGTCGATGGAGGTGTCATCGATGGTGCCGTCGGCATCGCTGTAGGTTACGGTGAAGCTGTAGCTGGTCTGACCCGCCGCCGTATGGGCGACATTCGCCGCCGATGCCGTGGCAGTCGGCCCGACATTGGCGGTGAAGCTGTACAGCGTTTCGCTGGTATTCTCCGCCAGCGGATTGCCGGCCAGGTCGCGCACCGCCGATTCGTCCCACATGATCGCGATCTCCGCGCCATAGGGCAGCGGCGTCAGCCCGTCCGGATCGATGTCTATGGTAAGGCGATAGGTGCCCCAGCCAGTAACGGCGGCGGAGTTCGCGGCAATCGTCTTGACCACCGACGGGTTGGTGACGTTGTAGATGATGAATTCGCCGGTACCCGCCGACACCTCTTCGTTGAAGATCAGGGTCGGGGTCGCGTCGCGCGCGACGCCGACAGCATTGTCCGCCGGACCGGTGCCGCTCAGAAATTCCGGGGCCACGGTATCGGCGATGAAGGAAATCGTGTTGCCGGACAGGCTCAGATTGTCGAACACGGTGCTGTTCGCCAGCACGATCTGCAGGTCGGAGCCCGCCGTCGCGTCCAGCCCGACATACAGCACGTTATAGACGCCGTTCCAAGCGAAGGAGACCTCGCCCTGCGCCAATGTGGCACCATCATTGCCACGCACGATCCCGCCGACAACGGCATCACGCAGCACGATGGTATCGTCGGCCGTGAAATCGCTGACCGTATTGCTGCTCGCCGCGCCATCGGTGAAATCGAAGGTGTCCTGGCCCGCGCTGCCGACCAGCGTATCGGTGCCGGCCCCGCCCCGCAGCGTGTCATTGCCGCCATTGCCGCGCAGCAGGTTGTTGGCCTCATTGCCGACAATCAGGTCGTTGCCGCTGCCGCCATAGGCGGCCTCGATCAGATAGGCAGTGTTGCCTTCATGCAGATAGGGGATGGCGATGTTGCCCAGCGGCGTGACATTGATATCGCCGGTATCGAGCACCGCGTACTGGCCACCCAGATCGATCCACTGGCCGGGCCGCAGATCGACCGAGAGGTCGGTCCCATAGCCGGCGAAATTCAAGGTATCGTAGCCGCCGCCATCCCAGCGCGCCTGGAAGATGATCGCTGCCCCCGGGTCGTAGGTGTAGGTGGTATCGCCCAGATTGGCGGTCAGCGCGTTGGTGTTGACGCCGTAGAGATACTGGATTGCCGCAATGTCGTTCAGCATCGGGGCGGTCGGGTAGCTGCCGTCGGCAATCGAATAGCTACTCACCGACCCGCCGGTGAAGCTGACATAGCTCATCACCGACAGTTCGACGGACATCCCGGTGTCGGCGGGGAAGCTCCCCTCAACCTCGTGCGGATGCTTCAGCCCCAGCGCATGGCCCAGCTCATGCATCGCGATGAAATGGGAATAGCTACCAGGGCTCGACAGATCCCCGCCATTGATGCCGCTGCCCAGCTGGATATCACCGCCCTCGACCGTCCCGTCCGGAAATGTGACGACACGGGCCGTCAGATTATCCGGCGAGCGATACCAATAGACCGAGATATCGGCAGTGGCCGCGTCGGCGGCAGCCACCTCCGTGAAGGTGAGGCCGGAAACCCTGGCCCAGGCCTGGAGCACGGCCTCGAAGGCGGTCTGCTCCGCGCCGCTCAGCGCCGTGAAATAGGCGCCGTCAATCGAATAGCCGACATTGGCCGCAGCGTCGGGAAAGGCATAGGTGAGTGTCGTGCCGTCCCATTTCTGGCCATGCAGCAGGGAATCGATATAGGAGGTGCCGGATGCGGTAACGGCGGTGGTGGTCGTCACGTGCGGTTCCTTCGAAAACAATAAGACCGGCCGTGCCCCCTACAGGACAGCAGGCCACTGTTTGCCGCCGTGATTTCCCACCTTGTTGCTGGCAGGCCCGAAAGAGCCGCCATCGCCGATCAAAGAGTCGGAGATTTTTTATAGTGAAACTCTGATTTTAACAGCCTGTCCACTGAAAAATAGAATGCCGATCATGTCAAAACAAAGACTAGCTATGAGAACCCCAGATTCAATTTTGATTTACTTTTTAAGAAGTCTCAAAAACACACCCTATTACCAGTAATGCATACATATTTATGGCTTGCGCAAGAAATTAGAATGTTCTGCACTTCGGTGACATAGCGCCGCCACCGGATTATCCGGGGGACAGCGTTTCGATAAAAAGTCAGGCAGACC
>NZ_JAKUSO010000087.1:0-9637 GCF_022449305.1 Oceanibaculum sp.
CGAACAGGAAGAAGTCCACACCGCTGCCGCCGGCCAGCGTGTCGTTGCCCTGACCGCCATAGATCAGGTCGTTGCCGGCCCCACCATCGATCGAGTCATGGCCCTTGCCGCCGCGCAGCACCTCGCCGGCATCGCCGCCCAGAATGGTGTCGGCATTGCGATTGCCGTTGGCCACCGTCACGCCGCTGTCGGCCCGAAGGTCGACGATGTCATTACCGTCGCCGCCTTCGATGGTGTCGTTGCCCGCACCGCCGGTCAGCGAGTCGTTGCCGGCCCCGCCGCGGATGCTGTCATTGTAGTCGCCGCCATTGATGGTGTCGGCGCCGTTGGTGCCGTTGCGCTGCTCGGTCAGGACGCTATCGCTGCGCGCCGACAGGTTCTGGATGCGGGTGTCCAGGCTGGCGGCCGTATCGGCCTCTGCATAAGGCGTGGTGCTGTGGAAGGCCGCCAGATATTCGGCCAGCGCGTCCTGTTCCGTGCCCGGATCGGCGAAGGTGGCGAGCCCGGCCTCGGTCAGCGTGTCGGCGAGATCGACCCGGTTCGCGAAGGTCGGGTTGGCGGCAATGAAATCGTCCAGCGGATAGCTGTCGCCGCCATCGGCCAGGAAGCTCAGCGTCACCATGCGGATGGCCCGGCCGGCATCGCCCGCCAGCTCGCCATTCTGCACGATGACATCGACGATGAACCCGTCATCATTGACGATGGCCAGGTTCTGCACCCGGCTGCCGGCTTCCAGGCTGGTGTCGTAGCTGAAGCGGATGCCGCCCCACTGGCCGAACTGGCCCGGCGTGGCGCTGCCGCCGGACGCGGCGACCGAATGCTCGACAAGCTGCTTCAGCTGATCGGCGGTGACGGTGACCACCGACAGCGCGTTGTTGAAGCGCAGCGCGTTCAGGATGTCGAGCTGCGAGATCTGGCCGGCCTCCTTGCCGGAGAGCGCATTGGCCTCCGGCGGGGACAGCTCGTACACGCCGGGCGAGGTCTCGCTGACCTGGCCGATGGCGGCACGGATGCCGCCGCCATTCTTCATCGACACCAGCACGCTGCTGTCTGTCTGCTGCGCGACATAGAGGTTGGCGTCGGCGGTCAGATTGCCGAGGTTGGTTTCCTCGGTACGGACGGAGCCGCGCACGCCGTTCAGATAGACATCGGTGTTGCCGAAGACATTGCCGTCCTGCGCGGTGACAATGGTGCTGACCGCGCTGGTCAGTTCCTGCACCAGATCGCCCTTGCTGCCGTCGGCGAAGGCGTCCGCCGTGCCGTACAGTGCCTCGACCTGCTCCGTGGTGGCGGCGAAGGCGCCGCTGACATTGGCGTCGATGCTGGAGGCGTCGAGCACGCCATTATCGTCGAAGGTGACGACCAGCCGGCCGACATAGCTGTATTCACCATCGGTGCTGACGATGGCGACCGGGTCGCCGTCGGCATTGGTGGTGAGGAACGGATAGGTCTCGGCCGGCGTGTCGCCGTCCTTCAGGCCGCGCGAGACGTCCTCGGCATCGGCCTGCAGCGTGTCGGAACCACCGGCGATGATGACGTCCACGCCCTTCAGCAGGCCGGCCAGTTCCTTTTCCAGCGAAATCTGCTGCAGGTGGCTGACCAGGATGATCTTGTTGATGCCGGCGGCCAGCATCGCGTCGATCTCCGGCTGGATGATCGCGGCCAGCGCGGCCATGTCGTTGCTGCCACCGCTCTCGACGGAGACGGTGCCGGGCGAGGAGATCGAGGCCAGCAACTGCGTCGTCGCGCCGACCACGCCGATCTGCTCGCCGTCGCGCTCGATGATGGTGGAGGCCGCCAGCTTCGGCGCGCCGGAGACGAGTTCGCCTTGCGCATTCAGCGACTGGAAGGCGGTGTTCTGCTGCAATGTGCTGCTGTACAGCGCGTTCAGCCCGCTATTGGCAGAGAAATCCAGATTGGCGCTGAGATACGGGAACATGGTGCCCAGCCAGCCGGTATTGGCCGTGCTGCTGCCCAGGCTGGCGGAGATCACTGACTGCAGCCCGTCCGTGCCGGCGTCGAAATCATGGTTGCCGAGCGCCGAGGCGTCGAACCCGATGGTGTTCATGATCGCGATGTCGAGGCGACCGGAACCGGTGGACAGGCCCGAGAAGGTCTGGCCATAGAGCTGCGTATAGACCGAGTTCAGCGTTGCCGCGACCGAGGAGTCGGCGGCCGCGTTGAAGAACGGGCCGGGAATGAAATTGTCGCCCGCGGACAGTACGATGGTGTTCGCGTAGGTATCTTCCAGATAATCGACGATGGCGGCGAAATTCGGCGCCTGGCTGATGGCATCGACACCGCCTTCCAGGTCGGAAGCGTGCAGGATTTGAAGCGTATAGGCCATTTGAGTTCCCCCTCTTAAGCCTCAGCGGGCCGCAATCGCCCGATCCTGTCCCGATTAAACGGCGGCAGTTACGTCGGCATTGCAGGGTGGTTGCGGGGGTGTGAAGAGTTGCGGACGGTTTCATGAACTGGACATGCCGATGCCGTGACCGGTGCAGCGCAGACCTGCCCTCGCGTGCGCTTGTCAGGCCGTTTTGCCCGGCCTATGCATGAAGCGTCTGTAATGCAGGGGGAGGAACAATAAGGTGACCCAGAACACGCCGCTGAAGCACAGCTTGCAGGCGGGCCGGCCGGCCCTTGGCTGCTTTCTCAACATGGCGAACGGCATGTCGGCGGAAATCTGCGCCCGCGCCGGCTTCGACATGGTGCTGATCGATTGCGAGCACGGGCCGGGCGATATCACGGCGGCGATCCAGCAGATGCAGGCGGCGAACGCGGGCGGCTGCCCGGCGATGGTGCGCGTACCGTGGAACGATACGGTCTATCTGAAGCGCATCCTGGATGCCGGCGCCGAGGGCGTGATGATCCCCGCCATCAGCACGGGGGCGGAGGCGCAGGCTGCCGTTGCCGCCTGCCGCTATCCGCCGCGCGGCGTGCGCGGCATCGCCTATCCGATTGTCCGCGCCTCCGGCTATGGCACCGACCTCGCCACCTATCTGGAAAAGACGGTGGATGAGCTGCTGATCATGGCGCAGATCGAAACAAGGGCAGGCGTCGAGAATGCCGCGGCCATTGCCGGCACCGAGGGTGTCGACCTGATCTTCGTCGGGCCGATGGATCTCTCCGCCAGCCTCGGCTATTTCGGCCAGCCGGACCATCCCGAGGTGCGCAAGGCCATTGACGGCGTGAAGGCGGCAGTGAAGCAGGCCGGCAAGCTGATCGGCATCATCCCGACGCCGGAGTATGACGCCCGCACCCTGTTCGGCCAGGGCTTCGATCTGGTGCTGGATGGCGCGGATGTCGCCTTCCTGCGCGACGGAGCGCTGGCGAAGGTCCGCGCCGTGGCCGACATCACCGGCGGGAAGTAGCCGTGAAGGCCGGCCCGCTCGCCCTGCTGACCACCGCGCAGATGTATGCGGCGGACCGGGCGGCGATGGCGGGCGGCGTTCCCGGCCTCGACCTGATGGAGGCGGCGGGCAGGGCGGTCGCGGAGGCGATCCGCCGGCGCTGGTCGCCCCGGCCGGTACTGGTGCTGGCAGGACCGGGCAATAATGGCGGCGACGGCTATGTCGCCGCGCGCCTGCTGTCACAGGCCGGCTGGCCGGTGACAATCGCCGCTCTGACGCCGCCCGAGACTCTTAAAGACGATGCGGCGGCGATGGCGGCGCGCTGGACCGGTCCGGTCATTGGTCTCGGCGATATCGGCTGGGATGAGGTTGGCCTCGTCATCGACGCGCTGTTCGGCGCCGGCCTGTCAAAGCCAGTGGAGGGTGCGGCTCGCGAAGCGCTGCAGGCGGCGGAAACGCGCGGCCTACCCATCGTCGCCATCGATGTGCCGAGCGGTGTCTCCGGCGATAGCGGGGCGGTTCTGGGCTATGCGCCGCAGGCGGCGCTGACGGTCAGCTTCTTCCGCGCCAAGCCGGGCCATCTGCTGCTGCCCGGGCGCGATCTCTGCGGCTCCGTGGAGATTGCCCCCATCGGCATTCCCGATAATGTGCTGGACGAGATTAAGCCCAGCTGCTGGCACAACGGCCCCGCCCTGTGGCTGGACAGCCTGCCGGTGCCGCGTGGGGAAACGCACAAATATCATCGTGGCCATGGGCTGATTCTGGGCGGGCCGATGACTGGCGCCGGCAGGCTGGCGGCGCAGGCTGCGCGGCGCATCGGGGCAGGGCTGGTCAGCCTTGCCGTGCCGCCGGGCACCGCTGCCATCTACGCCGCGGATCATCCGGGCGCCATCGTTCTGGAATGCCCGGACAGCGAGGCGCTGGCCGATATCCTGCGCGATCCACGTCGCAACGCGCTGCTGACCGGGCCGGGGGCGGGCACCGGGCCGGAGCTGCGTGACACCGTCGCCGCAGTTCTGGCGACAGGCCGGCCCACGGTGCTGGATGCCGATGCGATCTCTACCTTTGCCGGCGATGCCGAGGCGCTGGCCGGGCTGATCCAGGGGCCGTGCGTGCTGACCCCGCATGAGGGGGAGTTTGCGCGGCTGTTCCCTGATATTGAAGGCGACAGGCTGGCCCGTGCACGGGAAGCGGCGCGGCGGCTGGGCGCGGTGCTGGTCCTGAAGGGGTCGGACACGGTCATTGCAGCACCCGATGGCAAGGCGGCGATCAACGACAATGCACCGGCCGACCTGGCGACGGCGGGCAGCGGCGATGTGCTGGCCGGGCTGGTGCTGGGGCTTCTGGCGCAGCGCATGCCGGCTTTCGAGGCGGCGTGCGCCGCGGTCTGGCTGCATGGCGCCGCCGCGGGGACAGCGTCGGCAGGGCTGATCGCCGAGGATATTCCGGACCGGCTGCCGGGCTTGCTGCAGCGGTTGCGACGGAATCCTGTAGCCGGCTTTTGAGCGGGTGTTGCCGCGTCCCGGCAATTGGTATACAAGCGCCCCCTTAGCGTTGCTCGGGAGAGCGGCGATAGCGTCTGGCTGCTTGGCTCTTGGCCTCTCGGCTGGCGTGTCGCGATCCCGGCCGGTGCGGCGTCCCGGGCGGGCGTGGTGAAATTGGTAGACACGCAGGATTTAGGTTCCTGTGGCGAAAGCCGTGGGGGTTCAAGTCCCTCCGCCCGCACCATGCCATATCAGGCTGGATTGCCGTTCCGGACAGCGCGCTTATAGAGATTCGACGAGACACCGCCGCCCGTCGCGGCCCCAGACGAGAACGATTCGAGAGCCCCATGGAAATCACCCAGACGCAGTCCGCCGGCTTGACCCGTGAATTCAAGGTGGTCGTCGCCGCCAAGGACATCGAGGAAAAGCTGAATATCCGTCTCGCGGAAGTGCAGGGGATGGTCAACCTGCCGGGCTTCCGCCCCGGCAAGGTGCCGCTGACGCTGGTGAAGAAGCGCTTCGGCGCCTCGGTTATGGGGGAAGTGCTGGAGCAGGTGGTGCAGGACAGCTCCAGCCAGGCGCTGGCCGAGAACAATGTCCGCCCGGCCATGCAGCCGCAGATCGAGATCGAGAAGTTCGACGAGGGCGCCGACCTCGAATACAAGTTGAAGGTCGAGGTCATGCCGGAGATTGTGCCGGTCGATTTCTCCACCATTGAGGTCGAGCGCGAGACCGCCGAGATCGCCGAGGATGAGATCGAGCAGGCGATGTCCCGCATTGCCGAGCAGAACCAGCAGACCAAGCCGGTCGAGAAGAAGCGCGCTGTGAAGAGCGGCGACGTGGTGGTGATCGACTTCACCGGTAAGCTGGAAGGCAAGGATGATGACCGGCTGAAGGGCGAGGGTGCGCGCCTGACCCTGGGCTCTAACACCTTCATCGCCGGTTTCGAGGACCAGCTGGTCGGCGCCAAGCCGGGCGATACCCGAGAGGTGAAGGTGACCTTCCCCGAGGAGTACGGCAATGCCGAACTCGCCGGCAAGGAAGCCGTGTTCACTGTCGAGGTGAAGGAGTTGCACGAACCGATCCCGGTCGAGATCAATGACGAGTTCGCCAAGACCCTGGGCTTCGATGACCTGGCCGGCGTGAAGGCGGCGATCCGCCAGCAGATCGAGGGCGAGTACAAGCAGGCCGCGCGCACCAAGGTGAAGCGCCGTCTGCTCGACAAGCTGGCCGAGTCGCACAGCTTCGAGGTGCCGCAGGGCATGCTGGATGCGGAGTACGAGACCATCGTGCGCCAGGTCGCTGGTGCCGGCCATGATCACGACCACGACCATGCGCACGACCACGATCATGACCACGACCATCATCATCACGATCATGACCATGGGCACGATCACGACCATGATCATGGTCATAAGCACGCCGTGGACGAGAAGCTGAGCGACGAGGAGAAGGCGGAATACCGCACCATCGCGGAGCGCCGCGTTCGCCTCGGCCTGCTGCTCTCCGAGGTCGGCCGGCTGAACAACATTGATGTCGCTGACGAAGAGGTGCAGCGCGCGATGATCCAGGAGGCCAGCCGCTATCCGGGACAGGAGCGCCAGGTGATCGAATTCTATCGCGGCAACCCGCAGGCGCTGGCCAATCTGCGCGCCCCGCTGTTCGAGGAGAAGATCATCGACTTCATCCTCGAGATGGCGAAAGTGTCGGACAAGACCGTGACGCCGGAAGAGCTGTTCAAGCCGATCGACGAGGATGGCGAGGAGGCCGATTCCGGCAAGAAGAAGCCGGCGAAGAAGACCGCTGCCAAGAAGACCAAGGCTGCCGACAAGGACGCCAAGGAGACGAAGGCGGAAGACGCGGAAGCCAAGCCGAAGAAGACCACCAAGAAGGCCGCCGCGAAGTCGGAGTGAGCCGGCGCTTGAAGCCGGGCTTGTTGCGGGCCAAATTCCCATGACATGATGCCAACGCCGCCGGGCAGGGCGCCCGGCGGTTCCGGTCCGAAGCAGGAAAGCACCCGACTGATGATGCGTGAGCGTGATCCGATTGACGTCTACATGAACACCCTGGTCCCGATGGTGGTCGAGCAGACCAACCGGGGCGAGCGTGCCTACGACATCTATTCCCGTCTGCTGAAAGAGCGGATCATCTTCCTGACGGGGCAGGTCCATGATGGCGTATCCAGCCTGATCTGCGCCCAGCTGCTGTTCCTGGAATCCGAGAATCCGACTAAGGATATCGCGCTCTACATCAATTCGCCGGGCGGTGTGGTCACCTCTGGCCTCGCGATGTACGACACCATGCAGTATATCCGGCCCGACGTTTCCACCCTGTGCATCGGCCAGGCGGCCTCCATGGGCTCGCTGCTGCTGACCGCGGGCGCCAAGGGCAAGCGCTTCTGCCTGCCGCATTCCCGCGTGATGGTGCATCAGCCCTCCGGCGGTGCCCAGGGGCAGGCGACAGACATCGAAATCCAGGCCCGCGAGATCCTCTCGATCCGCGCCCGACTGAACCGGATTTACGCCGATCACACCGGCCAGCCGATCGAAGAGATCGAAAAGACGCTGGAGCGTGACCGTTTTATGTCGGCCGAAGAAGCCAAGAATTTCGGCCTGATCGACGAGGTCGTGTCACGGCGCGCCATTCCTGAGGGCGAAGAAAAGAAATAGGCATCAATGGGTTACGGCTTGTGCCTTTACCTGGCGCGATCCGTAACCCATTTGAATCCTGTTGATCGCGTGAAGCCGGCTGTAACGAAAACGACGCGCAGCCGCGTTTTTTCACGTTGAGCGTAGCGGAACGCTGCGTCTAACATAGAATATTAAGCGCACGTGACCCCACGGAGTTAAGATGAGCAAATCCGGCGGCGGCGATTCGAAGAACACGCTTTACTGCTCCTTTTGCGGCAAGAGCCAGCACGAGGTCCGCAAGCTGATTGCGGGCCCGACCGTTTTCATCTGCGATGAATGCGTCGAACTGTGCATGGACATCATCCGCGAGGAGCACAAGAGCAGCCTCGTCAAATCGCGTGACGGCATTCCGACGCCAACGGAAATCCGGACCGTGCTGGACGACTATGTCATCGGGCAGGCGCATGCAAAGCGCGTGCTGTCCGTTGCCGTGCACAACCACTACAAGCGGTTGGCGCATGGCGCGAAGAATGGCGATGTCGAGCTGGCCAAGTCGACCATCCTGCTGGTCGGCCCGACCGGCTGCGGCAAGACGCTGCTGGCGCAGACGCTGGCGCGCATCATCGATGTGCCCTTCACCATGGCCGATGCGACCACGCTGACTGAGGCTGGCTATGTCGGCGAGGATGTCGAGAACATCATCCTGAAGCTGCTTCAGGCCGCCGACTATAATGTCGAGCGGGCGCAGCGCGGCATCGTCTATATCGACGAGGTCGACAAGATTTCGCGCAAGTCCGACAATCCGTCGATCACCCGCGACGTGTCGGGCGAGGGTGTGCAGCAGGCCTTGCTGAAGATCATGGAAGGCACCGTCGCCTCCGTGCCGCCGCAGGGCGGGCGCAAGCATCCGCAGCAGGAATTCCTGCAGGTGGACACGACCAACATCCTGTTCATCTGCGGCGGTGCCTTCTCCGGCCTGGAGAAGATCATCGGGCAGCGCAACAAGGGCACCTCAATTGGCTTCGGCGCCGATGTGCAGGGGCCGGACGAGCGCCGCACCGGCGATGTGCTGCGCGAGGTCGAGCCGGAGGATCTGCTGAAGTTCGGCCTGATCCCCGAATTCATCGGCCGTCTGCCGGTCCTCGCCACGCTTGAGGATCTGGACGAGAACGCGCTGGTGGACATCCTGACCAGCCCGAAGAACGCGCTGGTGAAGCAGTATCAGCGCCTGTTCGAGATGGAGGATGTGCACCTGACTTTCGCCGAGGACGCGCTGCGCGCCATCGCGCAGAAGGCGATCCAGCGCAAGACCGGTGCACGCGGCCTGCGCTCGATCATGGAGGGCATCCTGCTCGATCCGATGTTCGACCTGCCGGGCATGGAGGACATCGACGAGATCGTCATCAACCGCGAGGTGGTCGAGAGCAAGGTTGCACCGCTCTACGTCCACAGCCGGGAGCGCAGCAAGGACGCCAACACAAGCGCGTGACGGTGCTTGCGGCAGCCCAAATCATCGAAATCGGGACCGGCCACAACTCCTAAACAAGGGGTTGTGGCTGTTCCGTCTTGACGGACGATGTGTGGTGCTGCCACGCTCTTGAACGGGCCAAAACAAAGGCCATCTGAATAGGCGAAAGGTCGATCTGAAATCCCGCGCCATATTTGCCGCTTCCCCACCTCTCGAAGCGGCTCTCCTCCCGGCGGGACAAGGTCGAAATGAGGTAGAATGTACGAACAATCGCGTGGCGGTACGTATCCGGTTCTCCCGCTGCGGGACATCGTGGTGTTCCCGCATATGATCGTTCCCCTTTTCGTCGGGCGCGAAAAGTCGGTCCGCGCACTCGAAGATGTGATGCGCGACGACAAGCAGATCATGCTGGTGACGCAGAAGGATGCCAGCCAGGATGATCCGCAGTCCGGCGACATCTATCAGGTTGGTACCATCGGTACCGTGCTGCAGCTGCTGAAGCTGCCGGACCAGACCGTGAAGGTGCTGGTCGAGGGCGGCCAGCGTGCCCGGATCAAGAGCTTCACCGACAATCCGGACTTCTTCCAGGCCTATGCCGAGGTGTTCGACGATGTCGCCACCGAACGGCAGGAGCTGGAGGCGCTGTCGCGGGCCGCGGTGACGCAGTTCGAGCAGTACATC
This sequence comes from Oceanibaculum sp., assembly GCF_022449305.1. Classification (NCBI taxonomy): domain Bacteria; kingdom Pseudomonadati; phylum Pseudomonadota; class Alphaproteobacteria; order Rhodospirillales; family Oceanibaculaceae; genus Oceanibaculum; species Oceanibaculum sp. The sequence goes on from NZ_JAKUSO010000087.1 coordinate 9,617, forward strand.
AAGCTGAACAAGAAGATCCCG
>NZ_JAKUSO010000088.1:0-9532 GCF_022449305.1 Oceanibaculum sp.
CGGCAAGACAGTGGTGGCGCTGATGGCGATGCTGACCGCCATCGAGGCCGGCGGCCAGGCGGCCCTGCTGGCGCCAACGGAAATCCTGGCGCGCCAGCATCTGGCGACCATCGAGCGGCTGGCCGCCCCCGCTGGGGTGAAAGTCGCCCTGCTGACCGGCCGGGAGAAGGGCAAGAACCGCGAGGCGATCCTGGCCGGGCTGGCCTCCGGCGAGACCGGCATCGTCGTCGGCACCCATGCGCTGATCCAGGAGGATGTGATCTTCCGCGACCTGATGCTGGCGGTGATCGACGAACAGCACCGGTTTGGCGTGCATCAGCGCATCGCGCTTTCCAGCAAGGGGCGCGGCGTCGATGTGCTGGTGATGACGGCGACGCCGATCCCGCGCACCCTGACGCTGACCGCCTATGGCGATCTCGACGTTTCGCGGCTGACCGAGAAGCCCGCCGGCCGCAAGCCCATCGTCACCATCGCCAAGCCGACCGAATCGCTGGAGGAAGTGGTGGCCGCGGTCGAACGCGCGCTCGCCGCCGGCAACAAGGTCTATTGGGTCTGCCCGCTGGTCGCGGAGTCAGAGGCGCTGGACGTCGCCGCTGCCGAGGAACGCCATGCCGCCCTCGCCCAGCGGTTCGGTCCGCGCGCCGGGCTGGTGCATGGCCGCATGAAGGGGCCGGACAAGGACCGCATAATGGAGGAATTCGCGCGCGGTACGGTCGATCTGCTGGTCTCCACCACGGTCATCGAGGTCGGGGTGGACGTGCCGGCGGCCACAATCATGGTGATCGAGCATGCCGAGCGCTTCGGCCTCGCCCAGCTGCATCAGCTCCGCGGCCGTATCGGGCGCGGCGACAAGCCCTCCACCTGCATTCTTCTGTACCAGAAGCCGCTTAGCGCGACGGCGGCGGCGCGGCTGAAAATCCTGCGCGAGACTGAGGATGGCTTCGTCATCGCCGAGGAGGATCTGAAGCTGCGCGGCGCCGGTGACCTGCTGGGCACCAAGCAGAGCGGCATGCCGACCTTCCGCCTAGCCGACCTCTCCGTCCATGGCGAGCTTCTACAGGTGGCGCGCGACGATGCCAGGCTGGTGCTGGACCGCGACCCGGAGCTGCAGGGCGAGCGCGGCCAGCGGCTGCGCGTGCTGCTCTATCTGTTCGAGCGCGACGCGGCGGTGCGCTATCTGCGCTCCGGCTGAGCGGCGGCGGCCTCGTCGCTGACCGGCTGTGGCAATTCCTTGCGCTTGCGGGATTTCACCTCGGTCTGCTGTCCGGCCGGCCAGGGCGGCGCCACGATGCCGCCCGACACCACCATCTTGATCCCCTGTTCGATGCTCATGTCGAGATAGACCATATCCTCGCGTGGCACGAACAGCAGGAAGCCGGAGGTCGGATTAGGCGTGGTCGGAATGAAGACGTTGATGACCTCCGCCTCTGTGCGGGCCTGCACTTCGCCGGTGGTGGCGCCGCTGACGAAGCCGATGACCCAGCAATCCTTGCGCGGATATTCCACCAGCACGACCTGGCGGAAGGCGTTGGACTGCTGCGCCAGCACCGCTTCCATGATCTGCTTCACCGCGCCATAGACGCTGCGCACCACCGGAAGCCGGTTCACCACGGCCTCGCCGGCGCGAACAAGCAGCCGCCCGAGGAAACCGGCGGTCAGCGCGCCGATCAGGGTAATCACTGTCAGCAGCAGGACGAGGCCAATCCCCGGAACGGAGAATGGCAGGTAGGTCTCCGGATTGTAGTGCACCGGAATCAACGGCATGACCTGCTTGTCGATGAAATCGATCAGCAGCCAGGCGAGGTAAATCGTCAGGCTGATGGGGGCGGTGATCAGCACGCCGGCGAAGAAATAGGCGCGCAGCCGGCTGGTCAGCGTCAGGCGCAGGCTGCGCTTTGGACGCAGCGGTGTCTGCTCCTGCATGTTTTCTGGCTTGGGGTCGGAAGTGCCGTTCGGCTCTATGCTCATTGGGGCTCGCTCGATAACAGGCTCAGTCGGGACGGGAAAAGAACGTCATCAGGGCATCCAGGGTTTCGCACGGCGCCTCCTCGGCCAGGAAATGGCCGCTGGGAACGCCGTGGCCCTCGACATGCAGCGCCCGTTTCCGCCAGCTTTCCAGCACATCATACTTGCGACCGACAAAGCCCTTCTCGCCCCACAGCGCCAGCACCCGGCAGCCAAGCTTCCGGTGCATATCGGCTTCGTCATGTTCCAGGTCAATGGTCGCTGCCGCGCGGTAATCCTCGCAGCTGGCATGGATCGTCGCCGGGTCGGAGAAGCAGCGCCGGTATTCCGCCATCGCCGCCGGCGTGAAGGCCGTGCCGTCGCGTCCCCAATGGCCCATCTTGCGCTCCAGGAAAAGGCCGGGATCGGCGCCGATCATGCGTTCCGGCAGGTCAAAAGGCTGGATCAGGAAGAACCAGTGATAATAGGCGGTGGCGAATTCCATGTCGGTCGTCACATACATCTCGTGCGTGGGAGCGATATCCAGCACTGCCAGCTTGGTGACCCGGTCGGCATGGTCGATGGCCAGCCGGTGTGCCACCCGGCCGCCGCGATCATGCCCGGCGACCATGAATTCCTCGAACCCCAGTTCGGTCATCACCTCGGCCATATCCAGCGCCATGGCGCGCTTGGCATAGGGAACGTGGCGCTCGTCGGTCTGCGGCTTGGAGGAATCGCCATAGCCGCGCAAATCGGCGGCAACCACCGTGAAGCGCTCCGCCAGCGCCGGGGCGATCTTGTGCCACATCGCATGGGTCTGCGGATAACCGTGCAGCAGCAGCAGCGCCGGCCCCTGCCCGCCTGTGCGCAGATTGATCTCCGCGCCGCTGGTCCTGATCCGCTGCTGCGTGAACCCCTCGAACATGTCACCCCCACAATATATCGCTGGCGTCGCGCCATCCCGGTCCGGCAGCATACACGAGCCTGAACCGGTCTGCAGAGGGGATGAGAGATGGCGGCAAGCCTTGGCCAAGCGGTGCGGCACCACTGGGGTCTGCGCGACGATATCCTGTTCCTGAACCATGGCTCCTACGGTGCCACGCCGAAAGCCGTGCTGGCCGAACAGCGGCGCTGGCAGGCGCTGATGGAGGAAAACCCGGTCAACTTCATGCGCCGGGTGCTGCCGCCGGCGCTGGCGCAGGCGCGGGCCGACCTGGCGCGGTTCCTGCGCGCCGATCCCGCCGATCTCGGCTTCGTCGAGAACGCGACCGGCGGCGTGAACGCAGTGCTGCGCAGCCTGGATTTCACGCAGGGCGACGAAATACTGGTAACTAGCCACGGCTATAACGCCGTCAAGCAGACCGTTCATTTCATTGAGGAAAAGACCGGTGCCGCGATCAAGATCGCCGAGGTTCCCTTCCCGCTGGACGGGCCGGACGCCATCACCGCGGCGGTGACATCCTCTCTCTCCGACCGCACCCGGCTGGTGATCCTGGACCATATCACCTCCCCCACCGCGACGATCCAGCCGCTGAAGGAGCTGATCGCCGCCTGCAAGAGCGAAAAAAGGCTGGTGCTGGTGGATGGCGCGCATGCGCCCGGCATGCTGGACCTCGATGTGCCGGCCATCGGTGCCGATTTCTATACCGGCAACTGCCATAAATGGCTTTGCGCGCCCAAGGGCTGCGCCTTCCTGTGGGTGGCCCCGGGCCGGCAGACAAGCATCCACCCCACCACCATCTCGCACCCTTTCCGGACGGGCTTTGCCGAGGAATTCAGCTGGACCGGCACGCGCGACGCCAGCGCCTGGCTGTCGGTCGGCGCAACCATCGGCTTCTTCGATACCATCGGCGGCCTGCCGGCGGTCCGCGCCTATTGTCAGGGGCTGGTGACCGAGGCGGCGGAGATGCTGTCGAGCGCCTGGGAAACGCGGATCGGCACACCAGCATCATTACGCGGCAACATGGCGACGATCCGCCTGCCTGAGCGTTTCCGCGATATCCCGGCGCAGACGATCCTGGACGAATTGTGGGAAAATCACCGGATCGAGGTGCCGGTGCACCATTTCGGCGGCGATCCCTGGGTCAGGATCTCGGCAGCGCCCTACAACCACATACAAGAGTATGAGATTCTGCGGGATGCCGTGCTTGCCTATTCAGGCACTGCCAGCGACCGCAACTGAACCATCAGATCCTCGGCCATCGTCACGCCGGTGTCGGTGACCGGCAGACCGGCCCAGGACAGCTTGCGGGCGACCCAGCTGTTGCAGGTATTGAACAGGTGGAACTCCCCATGCGCCGGATAGAACAGGCTGGTCTCGTACAGGCCAGGGGCGATGCTGTCCGCGCGCTCCTGACCGGCGGGGCGCTCTACGGCGGCATCAATGCGCTCCGCCATGCGGCGCAGTCCCGCCTCGCTGATCCGCAAGGGTAAAATCTCCAGTTTGCCGGCCGCCTCCGGTAGCGCCACGCGGCCGGCAATATGCAGCACCGCCGGCGTCGGCGTCAGCCCGGCGGCCAGCGCCATGCCCATCGTGGGGCGGGGATTGGGATAGTATTCGCGGTCACCCCAGCCAAATTCCAGCCAGTTGGCTGTGGGGAAATCCGCCGCCTCCGGCAGCAGCCCCTTCGGCAGGTCCGACCGTGCCAGGAGGATACCGGCATGCCAGCCATTGCTGATGGCATAGATGGTCCTGGCCGGCGGTCCATCGCCCACGGCGATATCGGCCGGCGCCCTGTCGTCAGCGGCACAGCCGGCAAGTAACATCAGGATCGATACGAGACGCAAAAGCATGGTCGGACCGGATGTGGTACGACCGTCAGGCTATCGAAAAAGAAATGGTGAGTCCTGTGGGACTCGAACCCACGACCTACTGATTAAAAGTCAGTTGCTCTACCGGCTGAGCTAAGGACTCTTGGCGCGATACGCGGCTTGCGCGTTCGGGTGGCCGCAACCTAGGCAAGCTTGCCCGCCGGGTCAATCCCCGGGGTTGCGCCGCCCGGCTTTTTCCTAGGCGCGGGTCTCGACCTCGGGCGCGCTATCCTTGGCGAAGCGGTGCATGACGCGCTCGGCGATACGGGGCGGCACGAAGGTACTGATATCGCCGCCCAAGGCGCCGATCTCCTTCACGAAGCGCGAGGAGATGAATTGCTGGCGCTCGGAGGCCATCAGGAACACGGTCTCGATATTCGAGTCGAGACGGGCATTCATGCCGGCCATCTGGAACTCGTACTCGAAGTCGGAGACGGCGCGCAGCCCGCGCACGATCAGCGAGGCATTCGCCGCCTGACAGAAATGCATCAGCAGGTTGTTGAAGGACCGGGCCTCGATATGGTCGTACTCCCCCGTGCCATTCATCGCGGCGATTTCGCCCCGCACCAGATCCAGCCGCTCGCCAATGCTGAACAGCGGGCCCTTACCGGCATTCTGCGCGACCGCGATGATCAGGCGGTCAACCATCTTCGAAGCGCGCTTGATGATATCCAGATGGCCGTAGGTGATCGGGTCGAACGTGCCCGGATAGACCCCGATCAGATGCTTATTCATCACGCCCCTCCGATTCCGTCGCTGCCTCCCCTTCAGCAGCGTCGCCCTCGACCATGTCGGCAGCTTCCCCGATCTCGTCGCCGATCTCGTCCTCTGCGGCGCCGCTTTCCTCGGCCATCCAGGCGACGGAGACGATATGCTCATCCTCGGCGACCCGGAACAGGGTGACGCCCTGCGTCCGTCGGCCGGCGATGCGGATATCATGCACCGGGCAGCGGATCAGCTGGCCGCCATCGGTCACCAGAACGATCTGGTCGGTCTGCGCCACCGGGAAGGAGGCCGCCAGCTTACCGTTGCGCTCGTTCAGCTCCATATTGGCGATGCCCTGCCCGCCGCGGCCGGTGACCCGGTACTCATAGGCGGAGGTGCGCTTGCCAAAGCCCTTCTCGCTGACGGTGAGGATGAATTCCTCGCGCCCAGCCAGTTCCTCGAAGCGGGCATCGTCGAGAGCGCCGCCATTGCCGGCCCCCTCCTCGGCATCCAGCACGACGGCCTCCTCGGCGCCGTCATCGCCATTCTGGCGGCGCAGCGCGGCCGCCCGGCGCAGATAGGCGACCCGCTCGTCCGCCGTGGCCTCGACATGGTCGATGATCGACAGCGAGATGACCTGATCGTCGCCCTGCAGCCTGATGCCGCGCACGCCCATCGAATCGCGGCCCTTGAACTCGCGCACATCCGTCACGGCGAAGCGGATGCACTGGCCGTTGCGCGTGGAAAGCAGCACATCCTGCTCCGTCGAGCAGGGCATGACGCCGACCAGATGCTCGCCCTCATCCAACTTCATGGCGATCTTGCCGTTCGACTTGATGTTGGTGAAGTCGGACAGCGAATTACGCCGCACCGTGCCCGCCGAGGTGGCGAACATGACATGCAGCCCGCCCCAGCTTTCCTCGTCCGCCGGCATCGGCATGATGGTGGAGATGCCCTCGCCCGCCTGCACCGGCAGCATGTTCACGATCGGCTTGCCCCGGCCCTGCGGCGTCGCCAGGGGCAGCTGCCACACCTTCATGCGGTAAACCATGCCGCGCGAGGTGAAGAAGAGCAGCGGCGTATGCGTATTGGCGACGAAGACGCGTGACACGAAATCCTCGTCGCGGGTCGTCATGCCGGCGCGGCCCTTGCCGCCACGCTTCTGCGCCCGGTAGGTCGAGAGCGGCACGCGCTTCACATAGCCGAGACGGCTGACCGTCACCACCATGTCCTCGCGCTGGATCAGATCCTCGATATCCTGGTCCAGCTCGCCTTCTTCCAGCGCGGTGCGGCGCGGTGTGGCGAACTGTTCCTTGATGCGCACCAGCTCCTCGCGCAGCACGCTCATCAGCTTCTCGCGGGAGCCCAGGATCGCCAGATACTCTTCGATCTTCCCGGCGATTTCCTGCGTTTCCTCGACCAGCTTCTCGCGTTCCATGCCGGTCAGGCGCTGCAGGCGCAGCTCCAGGATGGCGCGGGCCTGCGCCTCCGACAGCCGGTACTTGCCATCGACCACGGCGCGGCCCGGCTCGTCGATCAGCGCGATATAGGGCTCGACATCGGTCGCCGGCCAGTCCTTGCCCATCAGCGCGGCGCGCGCCTCGGCGGCATCGCGGGACGCGCGGATCAGTTCGATGACGGGATCGAGATTCTGGATCGCGACCAGCAGGCCGACCAGAATATGGGCGCGGTCACGGGCCTTGCCCAGCTCATAGACCGTGCGCTTGGTGATGACCTCCTCGCGGAACTGCAGGAAGGCCTCGATGACCTGCTTCAGGGTCATCATTTCCGGCCGACCGCCATTCAGCGCCAGCGCATTCACGCCAAAGGAGGTCTGCAGCGGCGTATAGCGGTACAGCTGGTTCAGCACCACATCCGCCTGGGCGTCGCGCTTGATCTCCACGACGACGCGCACGCCGTCGCGGTCGCTCTCATCGCGGATGTCCGAAATGCCTTCGACGATCTTAGCGTTCACCACCTCGGCGATGCGCTCGATCAGGCGTGCCTTGTTCACCTGGTAGGGGATTTCGCTGATGACCAGCGCCTCGCGGTCCTTGCGGATTTCCTCGACCGCCACGCGGCCGCGCATGACGACCGAGCCACGCCCGGTGCTGTAGGCCTCGTGGATGCCGCGCTTGCCCATGATGATGCCGCCGGTCGGGAAATCCGGCCCCGGCACATGCTGCATCAGCCCTTCCATGCTGATGGAGGGGTCGTCCACATAGGCGCAGCAGGCGTCGATCACCTCACCCAGATTATGCGGCGGAATGTTGGTCGCCATGCCGACGGCGATACCGCCGGCGCCATTCACCAGCAGGTTGGGATATTCCGCCGGCAGGACGGCGGGCTCCTCGACCGATTCGTCGTAGTTGGCGACGAACTTCACGGTCTCCTTGTCGATGTCGCGCAGCAGCGCCTCGGCCGCCTTGGCCAGCCGCGCCTCGGTATAGCGCATGGCCGCCGGCGGATCGCCGTCCATCGAGCCGAAATTGCCCTGCCCGTCAATCAGCGGCAGACGCATGGAGAAGTCCTGCGCCATGCGTACCATCGCATCATAGATGGCGCTGTCGCCGTGCGGATGGTATTTACCCATGACATCGCCGACGATGCGGGCCGATTTGCGGTAGGGCTTCGTCCAGTCGTAGCCGCCATCCTTCATCGCGTAGAGAATACGGCGATGCACGGGCTTAAGCCCGTCGCGCACGTCAGGAAGGGCGCGCGCAACGATTACGCTCATGGCGTAATCAAGGTAGGAGCGGCGCATCTCCTCTTCGATGGAGACGGGCTTTACATCGAAGCCGGGAGGCGTTCCGGGAGGCGTCGTCGTGGACAAGGCGAAGGGAACTTTCCGTTACGGGCGATGGTGGCTTGGCAGCGCGTCATTATGAGGCGCGATCTTGGCTTACCCCAAGATATTGTTGTTTGAACGAGGTTTCTAGCATGTTTCGCGCATGCGAACAACGTTGCAGACAGGCCCACGGACAGGCCGCTGGCGGGGCCCGCAAAACCAGCTTCATCCAGGCCTTTGGCTGCTCTTAAGAGAGCCTTAAAGATTAGGGGTTATTATTTTAGAAGTCTGGCAGAATCCACAGCAAAACAATGTCGAACGCCAGTCATCAAGCGGGGCAGAATTCATCGATGTCTGACACGAAATTGAGCGCCTTGCAGAATGGGGAAGCCACCGAGCTTAAGAATCTTCGTCCTGCCGATCTTGCCAAGGCCCTGTCGCTTCACGAAAGGCTGCTGTCCGGCCGGCCCGGCGGTCGTCGTGCCCTGCTGTCCGGATTCCGGCTGGAAGCCACCGATTTCAGCACGCGCGACCTGCGTGAATCGGATTTCACCGGTGCTGCTCTCGCCGGCAGCCTGTTCCGCCGGACCAAGCTGCAATTCGCCAATTTCTATGCCGCTGACCTGCGCCGCACCAATTTCAATGGCGCCGACCTGACACGCGCGGACCTGCGCGGTGCGTGCTTCCGCGGCGCCAGCCTGGTTGGCGCCAATCTGACCGAGGCCGACATCCGCGAGGCCGTTCTGGCGCGCTATTCCGCCAACCGGATTCCAACGGCTGTCAGCCATGGTGACGGCCATGCGGATATGAGCGCCATCAATGCCGAAGGCGCCAATCTCAGCAATGCGAAAATGGGCGGTTCCTTTACGCTGCGTGCCGATTTCAGCGAGGCGAACCTGTCCAATGCCGATCTGCGCAACGCCGATTTGCGGATGAGCAATTTCCGCAATGCCATCATGACCGGCGTAAATCTGATCGGGGTCAATGCCGCCGGTGCGGATTTCCACGGTGCCGTGCTGACCAACGCGCGTATTCACGATGCCAATTTCGATGGCGTCGATCTCACCGGGGCCATTCTCGACCTCACCCACCTCACCTCCCCGGTCTTTGCCCGGGCGGTGCTGCCGAAGACGCCGGAAGATGCCGGCCTGGACCTGGAAGCAGCGCTCGACATGCACGAAAGCTGGGTCCGGAGCGCGGCGCACGAGGGCAAGCGCCTCACCCTGGACGGCATCGACCTGTCGCGCGGCGATTTTTCCGCGCGCAACCTGACCGCCATTTCAA
>NZ_JAKUSO010000089.1:0-9346 GCF_022449305.1 Oceanibaculum sp.
GCCCGACGAGTTCCCCGTGGTGAAGCGTGCGCCGCTCAGCCTGCCGCCGCAATATACGCTGCGCCCGCCGGAGCCGGGCGCGCCGCGCCCGCAGGAGCCGGCGCCGACCGAGCAGGCGCGCCAGCAGGTGCTGGGCGGCACTGCCGGCGGAGCGTCGCAGCAGCAGGGCGCCGTTGCCGCGCTGGGCGGTGGCCGGCCGTTCTCGCAGAGCGGCTTCGCGCTGGGCGGGGCGGCTCTGGGCAGCACGGGCGACCGCAGCGTCAGCGCCGCCACGCCGACCACGCCGGGCATGCAGAATTTCCGCCAGCAGCTGGGCCTCAACCAGGCTGATCCCAATATCCGCACCACGATCAACCGCGAGCATACGCAGCTCGCTGACGCCGACCGGCGCCTGCTCGACGATCTGCTGTTCTGGAAGCAGGCGGAGGATCGCAGCGCCGTGGTGGTCGATCCGGCGGCCGAGCGCAAGCGGCTGCAGGAGAATGCCGCGCTGGGGGCCGCGCCGAACAAGGGCGAGGTACCGACCATCGAGCGCAAGCGCCAGGGCGTCAGCCTGTTCTGATCCCCGCGCCAGAGCCTGTTCAGACCCCCGGAAGCCTTGTTTCCGGGGGTTTTTATTTGTGTGGCGCGCGACACCCGCGAACAGGGCATGCCCCCTTTTCTGATGACAGGCCGTATGCCATTGTCCCCGCGACAATTGCTTGCAAAGCATGCGTGCTATGCGGTAATGGCCGGTGTGACGCTGATTTGCGCCTGACGGTTGCGTTCCACTTTCCCTTCACGGGGTCTAATAGCGGACTCGCCTCGGCATCGAATCAGCCTATGCTTGAAGCAATAAGGGCGGCCGCGTGACGGTCGTCCAAGGTGAACGGGTCAAGGGTTTCCAGTCCGTGGGGGAGCGGGAAGCATGGAGTATTTCATTCAGCAGTTGATCAACGGGCTGACGCTCGGATCGATCTACGGGCTGATCGCCATCGGTTACACGATGGTCTATGGCATTATCGGCATGATCAATTTTGCGCATGGCGACGTCTTCATGATTGGCGCCTTCATCGCGCTGATCGCGCTGATCATCCTGGGCAGCATCGGGCTGACCTTCATTCCGCTGGCACTGCTGATCGTGCTGATCGTCTCGATGCTGCTGACCTCGGTCTATGGCTGGACGGTGGAGCGCGTGGCCTACCGGCCGCTGCGCGGCTCCTTCCGGCTGGCGCCGCTGATCTCGGCCATCGGCATGTCGATCTTCCTGCAGAATTACGTGCAGCTCTCCCAGGGTGCCCGGGTGAAGCCGATCCAGCCGGTGATCGATGGCGGCGTCACGCTGATGGAGAAGAAAGGTTTCCTCGTCTCCTTCAGCTACATGCAGATGCTGATCATTGTCACCACGCTGGTGCTGATGACCGCCTTCTCGCTGCTGATCGCACGCACCGCACTGGGCCGCCAGCAGCGCGCCTGCGAGCAGGACCGCAAGATGGCCTCGCTGCTGGGCATCAATGTGGACCGCACCATCTCGCTGACCTTCGTGATGGGGGCGGCGCTGGCCTCGGTCGCCGGCATGATGTTCGTGCTCTATTACGGCGTGATCGACTTCTTCATCGGCTTCCTGGCCGGCATCAAGGCCTTCACCGCCGCCGTGCTTGGCGGCATCGGCTCGCTGCCGGGCGCCATGCTGGGCGGCCTGCTGATCGGCCTGATCGAGACCTTCTGGTCGGCCTATTTCAGCATCGAATACAAGGATGTGGCGGCTTTCTCCATCCTCGTGCTGGTGCTGATCTTCCTGCCGACCGGCCTGCTCGGCAAACCCGAAATCGAGAAGGTCTGAGCCATGGCAGCGCAGCATGTGCGGAGCGCCGAAGGGGCCATCGACCTTCCGGCCATCGTGAAGGATTGCCTCGCCGCGGCACTGGTGATCTTCGCCATGGCGGTGCCGATCATCGGCCTGCGGACCGCCGACAGTTCCGGCGGCCTGACCATCGATTACCGCTGGGCCGATGTCGGCTATGCCGTCCTCGCAGGCTTCTTCGGCCGGCTGGCGCTGAATATCTGGTGGGCCTATCGCGGGCGCAGCCGGCCAAAGCCCAAGGCGGAGGCGATTTCCGGCGACAATTTCGGCGCCTTCATGAAGAAGGTCGGCCTCTATGGCGGGCCGGTGGCGATCCTCTTCGCCTTCGTCATGCCGGCGCTGCCGTTTGCCGACCGCTATATCCTCGACGTCTCCATCCTGGTGCTGACCTACATCATGCTGGGCTGGGGGCTGAACATCGTGGTCGGCCTCGCCGGCCTGCTCGACCTCGGCTATGTCGCCTTCTACGCGGTGGGGGCCTATTCCTACGCGCTGATCGCGTCCAGCTTCGGCTGGTCCTTCTGGGTCTGCCTCCCGCTGGCCGGCGTGTTCGCCTGCTTCTTCGGCGTGATCCTGGGCTTCCCGGTGCTACGGCTGCGCGGCGACTATCTGGCCATCGTGACGCTGGGCTTCGGCGAGATCATCCGCGTCGTGCTACTGAATTGGTACGAGTTCACCGGCGGCCCGGACGGTATTTCCGGGGTACCGCGCCCCAGCTTCTTCGGGCTGGAATTTGCCCGCTTCGCACCGGAGGGCGGGACGACCTTCCATGAATTCTTCGGGCTGGAATTCTCCTCCCTGCACCGGATCATCTTCCTCTACTACCTGATCCTCATTCTGGCGCTGATCACCAACTTCGTGACGTTGCGCTTGCGCAAGCTGCCGGTTGGGCGGGCCTGGGAAGCGCTGCGCGAGGACGAGATCGCCTGCCGGTCGCTGGGCATCAACCCGACCAACACCAAGCTGACGGCCTTCGCCATCGGCGCCATGTTCGGCGGCTTCGCCGGCTCCTTCTTCGCCACCCGCCAGGGCTTCATCAGCCCGGAGAGCTTCACCTTCATCGAATCGGCGGTGATCCTTGCCATCGTGGTGCTGGGCGGCATGGGCAGCCAGATCGGCGTGGTCATCGCTTCGGTCTTCCTGATCGGCGGCACCGAGGTGTTCCGCGAGCTGGAACAGTACCGCATGCTGGCCTTCGGCGGCGCCATGGTGCTGATCATGATCTGGAAGCCGCGCGGCCTGCTGGCGCACCGCGAGCCGACGCTGAAGCTGCCGCCGAGCCGAAAACCGGAGGCAAGGCCCCTGGCCGGCGCGGAAGGAGAGGCGGCATGATCGGCCTGTTCGACGATCCCCGCGTCGCCACCGATGCCGCCACGGCGGACACGCCGCTGCTGACGGTCGAGCATCTGACCATGCGCTTCGGCGGGCTGGTCGCCATCGACGATGTCTCGCTGGTGGCCCGCAAGGGCGAGATCACCGCGATCATCGGCCCGAATGGCGCCGGCAAGACGACGGTGTTCAACTGCCTGACCGGCTTCTACAAGCCGACCGTCGGGCGGCTGACACTGAACCGCGAGGGCACGCTATTCTACCTGGAGCGGATGGAGGATTTCCGCATCACGCACGAGGCGCGGGTGGCCCGCACCTTCCAGAATATCCGGCTGTTCCCGGCGATGAGCGTGCTGGAGAATCTGGTGGTCGCTCAGCACAACAAGCTGATGCGCGCCTCGGGCATGACCTTCGGCGGGCTGATCGGGCTGAAATCCTACCGCGATGCCGAGCGCGACGCGGTGGAGAAGGCGCGCTACTGGCTGGAGCGTATCAACCTCGCCGACCGGGCGGATTGGAATGCCGGTAACCTGCCCTATGGCGACCAGCGCCGGCTGGAGATTGCGCGCGCCATGTGCACCGATCCGGTCATGCTGTGCCTGGACGAGCCGGCCGCCGGCCTGAACCCGCGCGAATCGCTGGAGCTGAACACGCTGCTGCAATTCGTGCGCGACGAACATGGCGTCGGCGTGCTGCTGATCGAGCATGACATGAGCGTCGTCATGGGCATTTCCGATCATGTGATCGTGCTGGATTACGGCCGCAAGATCGCCGATGGCGACCCCGAAGCGGTGCGTAACGACCCCAAGGTCATCAAGGCCTATCTGGGCGAGGATGAGGAAGAGGAGCTGCCACCGGAGATCGCCGCCGATATCGAGAAGAAGACGGGAGAAGGGGCATGAGCGCGCCGCTGCTCGAGATCGCCGGGGTCGAGACCTTCTACGGCAATATCCAGGCGCTGCGCGGCGTCGATGTCAGCGTCGGCAAGGGCGAGATCGTCACGCTGATCGGCGCGAACGGTGCCGGCAAGTCCACCTTGCTGATGACGATCTGCGGCAGCCCTCAGGCGCGTACCGGGCGCATCGTCTATGACGGTGTCGATATCACCCGCGTGCCGACGCACGAGATCATCCGCATGGGCGTGGCGCAGTCGCCGGAAGGCCGCCGCATCTTTCCGCGCATGACGGTGATGGAAAACCTGCAGATGGGGGCGACGACAGCCGATCCGGCGCATTTCGATCAGGATATCGAGAAGGTCTTCACCCTGTTTCCGCGCCTGAAGGAGCGGCGCGGCCAGCGCGGCGGCACGCTGTCGGGCGGCGAGCAGCAGATGCTGGCGATCGGCCGGGCGCTGATGAGCCGGCCCAATCTGCTGCTGCTGGACGAACCGTCGCTGGGCCTGGCCCCGCTGGTGGTGAAGCAGATCTTCGGGGCGATCCGCCAGATCAACGAGGAGGAGGGCATGACCATCCTGCTGGTCGAGCAGAACGCCTATCACGCGCTGCGCTTGGCCCATCGCGGCTATGTGCTGGTGACCGGCAACATCACCATGTCGGGCACCGGCGCGGAGCTGCTGGCAAGGCCGGAGGTGCGTGCGGCCTATCTCGAAGGCGGGCATTGAGGGCGATGGCGATGGAACAGCTTCTGGGCAACGACATCCCGACCTTCATCGGCGTCACCATTGTGCTGGCCGGCGGTGCCGCCATGCTGATGGGCAGTGCGCTGGCCCGCACCTGGCGTCCGTTCTGGCAGGGCATCCTGTACAGTGCGCTGCTGGGGCTGGCGTCGCGCTTCATCAGCTTCGCGCTGTTCGGCGGCGAATTGCTGTCCTTGAGCGGCTATGTCGTCGATTCGGTGGTGCTGGCGCTGATGGCCTTCGCCGCCTACCGCGCGACCCTGGCCCGCCGCATGGCGGCCCAGTACCCCTGGTTGTACGAACGCGCCGGCCTGTTCGGCTGGCGTGCGCGTCGCGACGGGTAAGACGCCGCGGAAGCGGGCGTCGGGAATCCGTTGCCAGCTTTCGCAGCCGGTCCTACTGTGTGGTTAACGCCGTTTTACCGCGCGTGAGGGCAGGTCCCTTTCAACCGAGTAAATGAGCAGGGAGATCGAAATGAAGAAACTATCCACACTGGTTCTCGCGGCTGCCGCGCTGGTCCTGACCGGCCAGGTCGCGAAGGCCGACATCACCGTGGCGACCGCCGGTCCGATGACCGGCCAGTACGCCAGCTTCGGCGCCCAGATGAAGGCGGGTGCCGAGCAGGCGGTCGCCGATATCAACGCCGCCGGCGGCGTGCTCGGCCAGAAGCTGAAGCTGGTGATCGGCGACGATGCCTGCGATCCGAAGCAGGCGGTCGCGGTTGCCAACGACATGGTCCGTCAGGGCGTGAAGCTGATGGCCGGCCATTTCTGCTCCGGTTCCTCCATTCCGGCCTCCAAGGTCTATGAGGAGGAAGGCATCGTCATGATCTCGCCGGCTTCGACCAATCCGAAGCTGACCGAGGAAGGCGGCCCGAACGTGTTCCGCGTGTGCGGCCGTGACGACCAGCAGGGCGAGGTCGCGGGTGCGTTCCTGGCCAAACAGTATGCCGGCAAGAAGATCGCCTTCGTGCATGACAAGACCGCCTACGGCAAGGGTCTCGCGGACGAGACGCTGAAGTCCTACAAGGCTGCCGGCGGCAAGGAAGTGATGTACGAGGCCTACACCGCGGGCGAGAAGGACTATTCCGCGCTGGTCTCCAAGCTGAAGCAGGCTGGCGTCGACGTGCTCTATGTCGGCGGCTACCACACCGAGGCGGGCCTGATCGTGCGCCAGATGCGTGAGCAGGGCATGAACACCGTGCTGGTCTCCGGCGACGCGCTGGTGACCGACGAGTACTGGTCGATCACCGGCCCGGCCGGCGAAGGCACGCTGATGACCTTCAGCCCGGACCCGCGCAAGAACGAGAAGGCCGCGCCGATCGTGAAGGCCTTCCGTGACAAGGGCGTCGAGCCGGAAGGCTATGTGCTCTACACCTATGCGGTGATGCAGATCTTCAAGCAGGCGGCCGAGAAGGCCGGCTCCGCCGACATTGGCAAGCTGCTGCCGGTGCTGCAGAGCGGCATGAAGTTCGACACCGTGCTGGGCGACCTGTCCTTCGACAAGAAGGGCGACGTCACCCTGCCGGGCTATGTCTTCTATGTCTGGAAGAACGGCAAGTACGACTATCTCTGACGTCTGAACGGCGTCAGCGCCAGGAGGGCCCGGCCGGTGACGGCCGGGCCCTTTTGTTAAGACTGGATTAATGGCCATCTGCAAGGATACGATTTTACCAAGCGCACCGCAGGAGAGGGTGCTGCATTCGGGGTGGGGGCATGTCGTTCAAGGAACGGTTCCGGGCATGGTGGGAGGGTTATGAGTACGTCCCGCATGTGCCGGCGGTGGATACCGGCGACAGCGCGGAGGCCGACGGCAATGACGCCGTCGAGAAGGTCGAGCAATGGTCAACCGACCGGTTCGGCCTCATCCAGGCGCTGTGGGGCGACGGGCTGATCTTCCCCGGCGGCAAGGAACATCTGCTGAAACTGGTCTCGCCCTTCGGTCTCAACCCGGCTTTCTCGGCCGCCGATTTCGGTGCCGGGCTGGGCGGCGGCGGCGAGATCGTCGCGGAAGAATACGGTGCCTGGGTCAATGGCTATGAATTCGACCCCGAACGAGCGGCCTATGGCGAGGATCGTGCGGAACGGATGGGGCTGTCGCGCAAGGCGCCGGTCAGCTATCTGGAGCCAGACACCTTCACCATGCGCGACAGCGCCTATCACTGCGCCTATGCGGTTGGCGCCTTCTACTGGATCGAGAACAAGCCGCACCTGCTGCGCATGATCGAGAAGGGCCTGCATCCGGGCGGCCAGTTCACCTTCACCGACTATGTGCTGGCGTCCGACGATGCCAAAGAAAATCCGGCCGTGCAGGCGTGGATGGAGAATGAGGACCCGGTTCCCAAACCCTGGACCGCGAAGCATTACGAGGTCGAGCTGGTCAATCTCAACCTCGATGTGCGCATCTCCGAGGATATGAGCGAGCAGCACCAGAAGGCCATTCTGGAGGGCTGGGCGATGCTGACCGCCGGACTTAAGCCCGGCGGCCTCGCCCCCGAGACCATGCAGTATCTGGTGGAGGAGGCGGAGCGCTGGGTACGCCGGGTGGCGGCGCTGCGCTCCGGCGGCCTGCGCTATCAGCGCCTCTACGTCACCAAGCCGACCGAATAAGGGGCCCTGCTGCCGTCAGATGCAGCGCCCGCCATCGATCTCCATCGCCAGGCCGGTCAGGAATTCCGAACTGTCCTCCGCCAGGAACAGCGCCGCATTGGCGATGTCCGCCGGCTGGCTGAACCGGCCCATCGGGATGACCGAGGTGAACTGCTTGCGCCGCTCCGGCGTGTCCTCGCCCATGAAATCGGCGAGCATGCCGGTCTCGCCGGCCACCGGGCACAGTGCATGCACGCGGATCTTCTCCGCCGCCAGCTCGACCGCCATCGACTTGGTGATGGTGATCGCCGCCCCCTTCGAGCCATTGTACCAGGTCAGGCCCGGCCGCGGCCGCAGGCCCGCCGTGGAGGCGGTATTGATGATAACGCCGCCCTTGCCCTGCTTGCGGAACACCGGCACGACATGGCGCGCGGCAAGGTAGATCGCCTTCACATTCACCGCAAAGCAGCGCTCGAACTCCGCTTCCGTCACCTCCAGCATCGGCTTGTTCTTGTGGGTGAAGCCGGCATTGTTGACCATGATGTCGAGGCGCCCATAGGTGGCGACCGCCTTCTCCACCATCGCCTTCACATCGCCATCGCTGGAGACGTCGGCCTTCACGAAGATCGCCGTGCCCTGGCCATGTGCCTTGTCGATCTCGGCGGCGACGCGCGTGCCGCCCGCCTCGTTCACGTCGTTCACGACGATCTTGGCACCCTCGCTGGCGTAGAGCTTCGCGATGCCTTCGCCGAATCCCGACCCCGCGCCGGTGACGATGGCGACCTTGCCTTCAAGGCGCATGAAATCCTCCCTCTGTGTTGGGCCAGCAGGCTTGACCTGTGACATTTTGCCCGGCGTCTGCCGGTTTGTCCGCTCGAAGTCTAGCCCGGCCCGGCGCGTGCGGCCAGATGGCAGCGAATTGTGGCAGGGGTGTAGGTCAGTAGGGGGCGGTATGTAGGGGCGGTACCCAGATATCACACAATATCAAGCGGTTGCCGAAATATGCTCAGAATGTCATAGTGTCCCAACTGTGACGCTAGTGTGGCCGCTGGGGAGCGGGCCTCGCCGGCACGCCGCCCTTACGCGGTGTAGAGGGGGAGTGATGAAGAAAACGGCTTTGAAGCGTGGCCTTGCCGCCCTGGCGGTCCTGGCCACCGTGGCGGGCACGCCGGCGGTCAGCTTTGCCGCCTGCGCGACGCCGAAGGAAAGCGCGGCACTGGAAGCCCGCGTCCTGCTGAGCGAGCTGATGGTGGCGGCGCTCAGCTGCAACCAGCGGCCCAGCTATAATGCCGTCGTCACCCGCTATCAGGGCGAGATGGCCAGCACCGGCAAGGCGCTGAAGGGCTATTTCGCGCGGGTTCATGGCGCGCGCTCCGCGCAGGAGCTGAACGGCTTCGTGACGCGCATGGCGAACGAGGCCTCACAGCGCAGCCTGAGCGATTTTGCGACCTTCTGCAGCGCTGCCGAGGGCAAGTTCGCGGCGCTGATGGACGAACGCCAGCCGCATAATTTCGAGCGGTTTGCCGGCCTGCAGCCGGAAGCATCCAGCCACGGCGTCGAGGTCTGCCAGTACACGGCGGCCAATACGGCGTCTCGTACGCGCTGATCGATAGAACCGAATAAGACCAAAGCAAAGCCGGCATCCCGCGATGCCGGCTTTTTCGTTTGGGCGTTGGAGACGAAAAAACCCGGCTGGGAAACCAGCCGGGTTTTGCGTTCTGCCTTGCCTTGCGGCTTAGCGGAAGATGATCTCCACGCGCCGGTTCTGCGGCTCGCGGACGCCGTCGGCGGTCGGGACCAGCGGGTCGGTCTCGCCGCGGGCCTCGGAGCTGATCTGGCCGGCGGTGACGCCATCGGCGGTCAGCGCGGTCTGGACCGAGCTGGCGCGGCGCTGCGACAGGGCCATGTTGTCGGCGGCCGGGCCGGAGCGGTCAGCATGGCCGATCAGGT